>JBJEMQ010000415.1:0-4461 GCA_051879755.1 Coprococcus sp.
GTGACATGGAGCTCAGGTGATAACAAGATTGCTACTATTGATGAAAATACAGGTGAACTCAGTTGCATAGATGTGGGAACGACACCTATATACGTTATATTTAATGGTAGAGCAATAGGATATGTTAACTTGAAATGTGCACAGCCTGTTTCGAATATAACACTTGATAATGCGGAAATAGAACTTGAGTGTGGTACATATGTAGAACAGGAAAAGAAAAGCAAAAAGCTGACTGCAACAGTATTTCCTGAAAATGCTACTCATAAAGAAGTTGTGTGGAGCAGTTCAGATGTTAAGGTTGCCAGAGTAAATGCTTCTGATGGAACTATTACAGCTGTTGGACCTGGTACAGCAACCATAACTTGCAAATCAAAGTATGGTGAGAATTATTCAGAGGTTACAGCAACATGTACAGTAAATGTAAAACAAAGAGTTAATACTGTTGCTTTGTCAACTAGTAAACTTAGTTTATTTACAGATGAAACGGTAAAATTAACTCCAAATGTTGCACCAGAAACAGCTGAAAATAAGGCTGTTACATGGTTATCGGATGATGAAAGCATTGTGACAGTTGATGGTGAGGGCAATGTTCATGCGGTTGCAACAGGTACTGCTCATATAACTTGTACATCAGTTGATTCACCTGAAGCAAAGGCTGTATGTACTGTTACAGTACAACCGAATGCTTCGGATATTACTCTGAATTATACAAGTTGTGAATTGATAATGGGAAGCTCTAATTATGATGACAGAATGATTACATTAGATGCGACTATAACAAGTGACACTACAGATGTGGAATACAAAAAGACATGGACATCAAGCAATACAGGTATTGCAAAGGTTAGTAATACAGGGGTGGTTACAGCTGTAGCACCTGGCGAAGCAATTATTACATGTTCTATTAACTCGACTAAATATGCAACATGCAGGATAACGGTTAAACAGTTGGTTACTAGTATAAATGTTGTAAAAGAGCCTAATGTAAGTACATTAAATGTAGGTGAGACTATGGTGGTTACAGCAAATATATTACCTGCGAATGCAACAAATAAAGCTGTTGTATGGGAGTCTTCTGATCCGGAAGTAGTCACTGTTTCACAGACAGGAAATATAAATGCTGTTGGAAAGGGAGTAGCAACTATAACATGTAGTGCACAGGACGGTAGTGAGCGGTATAGAAGCTTTAGTATTACTGTAAAGCAACAGGTTGAAACACTTAGTATTGATCAAAAAGAGATATCTTTATATGTAGGAAAAACACAGCAGATTATTGCAACGGTTAGTCCTGAAAATGCTGATAATAAGAGCTTGACATGGACATCAAGTGATACCAGTGTTGCTACAGTATCATCTTCCGGTTTAGTTAGAGGCTGTGGTAGAGGAACTGCAACAATTACATGTACAACACGTGATGGAAGTAATATTAGTGAGTCTTGTAATGTTACAGTAACTCAGCAGATAAATAAGATAGTATTAAATAATACATCTGCAACTGTTGTGGTTGGAAAAACGCTTGCACTTACTGCAACTATAGAACCGGATAATGCCAATGTTAAAGCTGTTGTATGGAAATCAGATAATGAGAAGGTTGCAAAAGTTAGTAATACAGGTGTAGTTACGGCAGTATCAAAAGGAACAGCAAATATTACATGTTCCGCAACTGATGGTGTTGGTGCAAAGGCAATATGCAGAATAACAGTTCAGCAACCTGTAAAGTCAATTAAGTTAGATGCAACATCAAAAACTTTATTTGTTGGAAAAACAGGAAAGTTGACAGCAACAGTAGCACCATTAGATGCAAGTAATAGGAATTTGACATGGACATCATCAAATACAAATATTGTAACAGTTTCAAATGGTACTATTACAGCAAAAGCAAAAGGAACAGCAACAGTCACATGTGCAGCAAATGATGGAAGTGGTGTAAAGGCAACCTGCAAGGTTACAGTTACAACACCTGTAACATCAATTAAGCTAAATGCTACGAAGAAAACATTAAATGCTGGAAAAACAATGACACTTAAAGCAACAGTAGCACCGACGAATGCTGGAAATAAAAATGTAACATGGACATCATCAAATACAAAGGTTGCCAAAGTATCATCAACAGGTGTTGTAAAGGCTGTTGGCAGAGGAACGGCAACAATAACATGTACAGCAAAAGATGGTAGTGGTGTAAAGACAACTTGTGTAGTAACTGTTGTACAAAAAGTTACAAAGATTACGCTTAATAAGACTAAACTATCACTTAAGAGAGGTAATAAGTATACTTTGAAGGCAACAGTGAAACCAACAAATGCTGATAACAGAGCTGTACAGTGGAAGACATCAAATAAGAATATTGCTACTGTTTCATCAAATGGTGTAGTAACGGCGAAGAAAAAAGGAACTGTTACTATCACATGTACAGCAAAAGATGGTAGTAAAAAATATGCAAAATGTAAGATTACAATAAAATAGGCATAAAAATTTAATATAGCATATATTAAATATATTCTGTCAGTATAGTTGAAGGAAGATGATTTATTTGCACGAAGTGTGCGGTAAGTCATCTTCTTTTTGATATGTTAAATCTTAATAATCTATATAAATAACAAAAAAATCGATATATATATATTTTTTTTGCAATAATAAATGTTGTAAAGACAGATTAATTGTGCTAAGATATTTTTCAAATGTGATTTAAATTACGGAGGCATATAGATTATGAAGAAGCTTATATTAGTTACATCTCCACCGGCATGTGGCAAGACATTTATATCAAAGCAGGTAGCGAAGGCACTTAAAAATTGTGTGTACCTTGATAAAGATACACTTATTGTCCTTTCTAAGCAGATATTTGAGGTTGCCGGAGAAGAGTACAATCGTTCATCAGATTTCTTTCAGAGAGAAATTAGGGATTATGAGTATTATTGTATACTTGATTTGGCATTTGAAGCTCTTGAGTATAATGATACAGTTCTTATTAATGCACCATTTACTGATGAAATCAGAGATGATGAGTATCTTGATAAATTGCGGGCAAGACTTGCAGAGAAAGATGCGGAATTGTTTGTTATATGGGTAAATACAAGAAAAGATGTATGTCATGAACGAATGATTAAGAGAGCTTCTGACAGAGATACATGGAAATTAGAGCATTGGGATGAGTATATAAGCAAACAGAATTTTAATCCACCTACAAATATAAAAGAACTTTTTATATTTGAGAATTCTTCAGACGAGGAGTATAAAGAATCTATTGAAAAGGTAGTTAAAGCTGTAAGAGGCTAAATAAAAATAAAATATTTTACAGGAGTAGATAAATATGGCAACAATCAGAAGTTTTAGAGCCTATAGACCAAGACCGGATGTTGCAGGCAGAGTTGCTGCTTTGCCATACGATGTATACAACAGGAAGGAAGCTGAAGCAGAGGTACTCAGGGAACCTATGTCATTTTTAAAGGTAGACAGAGCTGAGACCTCATTTGGACCGGAAGTTGATACGTATGCTCCATGTGTATATGATAAGGCTGGTGAACTGCTTACACAGATGATAGATGATGGAACATATATCAATGAGCAGAAACCAGTCTATTATATTTATGAGCTTATTATGGATGGCAGACATCAAACAGGACTTGTAGCTTGTGCGTCTATAGATGATTATATAAATGGTGTTATCAAAAAGCATGAAAATACAAGAGAGGATAAAGAGATAGACAGGATAAGACATGTAGAAGCATGTGGTGCTCAGACAGGACCTATTTTTCTGGCGTATCGATCTATAGATAAGGTAAATACTATAATAGACAGGGTAAAGAGCGGAGAGAAACTGTATGGTTTTACTTCGCCTGATGACATTACTCATAATGTATGGATTATTGATGATGATGCAGATATAGAAGCAATTAGAGTGGCATTTGATGATATAAATGAAATATATATTGCTGATGGACATCATAGGTCGGCATCAGCAGTTAAAGCAGGTCTTAACAAAAGAGCAACCCATCCTGATTATACAGGGGAAGAAGAGTTTAATTATTTTCTTTCTGTATTGTTTCCACATGACCAGCTTATGATTATGCCGTATAACAGAGTTGTCAGAGATTTGAATGGTCATAGTATTGATGAATATATGGCACTTCTTTCGGAGAAATTTGAAATATCAGCAAGCAGTACACCTGTTGCACCGGATAAAAAAGGCGAGATAGGTATGTATATAGAAGGTTCATGGTATAAGCTTAATGTTCGTGAAGGTATTGTTCCATCTGATGTAGTAGGTTGTCTTGATGTATCTGTGCTTCAGGATAATGTATTGTCACCTATACTTGGAATAGAAGATCCAAGAACTGATAAAAGAATACAGTTTGTTGGTGGTATAAGGGGTCTTGAGGAGCTTGAGAGACTTGTGGATGGTGGCATGAAGGTATCATTTTCTATGTATCCGACATCAATTACAGAGTTATTTGATATAGC
>JBJEMQ010000416.1:0-4444 GCA_051879755.1 Coprococcus sp.
AAATAAGCTGATAGAAGATTATATTCATCCTAAAGATAGAAGCTATGTGCTGGAGAATACAAGAAATGCAATAAAAACAGGTAAGTCTGATTATGAGAATGAGTTCCGTATTGTGAATGATACAGGCAAGGTTTTATGGGTAAAAAGCCAGAGCAGTATTACAAGGTCCGGGGATAATTCGTGTACTGTTGAGCAGTTTATATCAGATATAAGTGATAAGAAAGAACTTGAGAACAGTGTTCATGAAGCTAAGAAAGAGTTTGAAGATAAGCTGTCTTATATTATGAATGATGGGGATGAGGAAAAATCAGCAGAGAATGATATCGATGTAGATAAGTGGAATGAGATAGTACGTGTTTTTTCGGAAATTACCGGACTTTATTCAACTGTTATTGATGCTGAAGGAAGGCAGATTACAGAACCGGCAGGACCACAGGAGCATATGGGTGCTTTTTATGATTTGTTCGAGAAACCTAAGTACAGAAGTATATATATGAAGCTCAATGAGGTTATACTTAAGAATAATGTTCCTGTCATGATGGATATGGATGATGGCATACAGGGTAGCATGATGTGTGGAGCACCTGTTATGATAGGAGGAACACATATAGCTACATGGATTGCCTGTGGATATGACAAGAATGATATTGAAGCGATGGAAAAGGTATATAAGCTTCAATGGAAGCTGGGAAGGGTATTCTCAGAATATGCATATAATTCAAAAGTGCTGTATAAGGAGGCCATGCGGTCCAAATCTATAGAGCTTATGCTTGAAACAAAGGTTCAGCGGCAGAAGATATTAACAGAGGCACTTAATGCAATGGATGATGACAGCAATGCGACAATTAATGCTGTTATGGCTCAGACGGGAGAATATCTGGATATAGATGTTATGGTTATTTATTCAAAGAACAGAGAAGATATCTTTGAGTGCAGCCATTTGTGGTCAAGAGGTCATAATATGTCTGCAGAGGAATATATTGGTGACTGGCAGAAGAGTAATCCGTCGTTTAGATATAGCGGTATACCTGATGTTGGATATATTCTTGTAGATAAGAACCATAAGAACAAGAAGTTTAAGGATGCAATGGAACATAGTAATGTCAAGAGCTTTGTTGCATTTCCGATAGTAATAAATAACCTTGAGAGTGGAATTATAGTTATGGCAAATACAAATGAGGAAAAGATATGGACTGACGATGATTTGGAATTTGCAAATGATATAACAAATGTTATTCAGGGAAGACTTACGCGTATTGAAGGTGATGGTAATATCAGCAATATAAATAAACTTCTTGTGGATACATACAATTATCTCCAAGTGGGAATATTTATAAGAGATGCTGAGACAGGAGAGGTTCTGTTTTCAAACGAGCCGCTTGACAGGATGCTGGGATATGAGTTTTCGGGAAAAGACAGTAAAATTCTCATAGAAGACCTTCATGATAAGTTTAAGGGCATAGGAGTAGTTCAAAAACCATTTTTAACTGAGCGAAAAGAGATAAGCTGGAGAAGCTATATCAAACAATTGGACAAGATAATGGATTTGTCAGAGATTAGTATGAAATGGCTTGACGGAAGGAATGCTTCTTTAGTAATATTAAGAGATGTACATGATTAGAAAGGGGACTAATAATGGCAAGTGCAGATATAGGAATAGATTTGGGTACAGCCAGTATATTGGTATATGTGAAAGGCAAGGGCGTTGTTTTAAAAGAGCCATCAGTCGTTGCCTATGACAGAGATACAAATAAAATAGTTGCAATAGGTGAAGAAGCAAGACTTATGTTAGGAAGGACGCCGGGAAATATAGTAGCAGTAAGACCTCTCAGACAGGGCGTTATATCAGATTACACTGTTACAGAGAAGATGCTCAAATATTTTATCCAGAAGGCAGTTGGCAGAAGCTACTTTGGCAGAAGACCTCGTATAAGTGTATGTGTACCTTCTCAGGTAACAGAGGTTGAGAAAAAAGCGGTAGAGGATGCTACTTATACAGCAGGAGCCCGGGAGGTTTCTATCATAGAAGAACCTGTTGCGGCAGCTATAGGTGCAGGTATAGATATTTACAGACCATGTGGTAATATGATAGTTGATATAGGCGGTGGTACTGCTGATATTGCAGTTATTTCACTGGGAGGACCGGTGGTCAGCGCATCTATCAAGGTAGCAGGTGATGATTTCGATGAAGCTATAGTAAGATTTATGAGAAAGAAACATAATCTGCTGATTGGTGAGAGAACAGCCGAGGAAATCAAGATTAAGATAGGTACATGTTACAGAAGACCTGAGAATATAACTCTTGATATAAGAGGAAGAAATCTTGTTACAGGTCTGCCTAAGACAGTTACCGTGACTTCAGATGAGACAGAAGAGGCTTTGCGTGAGCCGGCTTCACAGATATGTGAGGCTGTCCATTCCGTTTTGGAGAGAACACCTCCGGAACTGGCTGCAGATATAGCAGACAGAGGAATAGTTCTTACAGGTGGCGGAGCGCTTCTTCATGGACTTGAGGAGCTGCTTGAAGAAAAAACAGGCATAACTACTATGACAGCCGAAGATCCGTTAAGAGCAGTAGCTATCGGTACAGGAAAGTATATTGAGCTTCTTAGCTCAAAGAAGGACTAGGGAGACAGAAGTGGTTAGAGAAGGCTACATTGAAAAGGTTATATATAAAAATGATGATAATGGTTACGCCGTTTTTACTGTATCAGGTGAAGACGGCGAAGATATTTTTGTAGGAACACTTCATGGTATAAGTGAGGGCATATACATATCGGCAGAGGGAGAGTTTGTTAATCATCCACAGTATGACCTCCAATTCAAATTTACATCATATGAAATAAAACTGCCCGATGATATAGTCAGCATAGAGCGTTATTTAGCATCAGGTATTATAAAGGGTGTTGGCGATGCACTGGCAAAACGTATAGTAAAACATTTCAAAATGGATTCCCTTAGAATAATTGAAGAAGAACCTGAACGTCTTGCAGAGATAAAAGGTATATCTGACAGAAAAGCCAGAGAAATAGCCGTATCATATAATGAGAAAAAGGATATGCAGGATGCTGTTATTTTTTTGACAGGGTATGGTATATCAGTAAATCTGGCGGTCAGGATATATAACGAGTATGGAGATGATATGTATGAGATTGTACGTACAAATCCTTATAAAGTAGCTGAAGACATATCAGGTGTAGGGTTTAAAATGGCTGATGATATGGCAGAGAAGATGGGGATAAGTCCTGATTCTGATTTCCGTATCAGAGCAGCATTACTTTATACACTATTAAATGCAAACAGACTGGGACATATGTATCTGCCAAAAGATATGCTTGTAAATAAAACGTATTCGCTTCTAACAGATGATTCTTTTCAATATGACGAAGAACTGATTCTTTCTATTTCGAATCAGATTGTTGAGCTGTCTATGGCCGGCAAGGTTGTTATAAAGCAGATTCCGTCCTGTAGTGACAAGATGCAGCTGGATGAACAAGGTATTCCTGATTATGGAAATGAACATATAACTGCAATATATTCATCGATAAATTATTATACTGAACTGAATTCAGCAAGGATACTTAATGATCTGGATGCAAACTGCATGCGTATGAACGTAAATACTGACAGCCTTATGGACTCCATAGAAGAGAAGGAAGAGATAACTCTTGATGATAGTCAGAGAAGGGCTATAAGAAATGCTGTAAATAATGGTGTCGCTGTTATAACGGGTGGTCCGGGAACAGGTAAGACAACAACAATCAATACGCTTATAAAAATATTTGAAAGCGAAAAGATGGAGATTATGCTTGGAGCACCAACAGGAAGAGCTGCGAAACGGATTACAGAAGCAACAGGCTATACAGCACAGACTATACATAGGATGCTTGAACTGACAGGCGGAGCACCCGGGGAAGAGGAGAGCAGCTACAGATTTGCAAGAAATTCAAGTAATCCCCTGGATACAGATGTTATTATTATAGATGAGATGTCTATGGTGGACAGCTCTATATTCTATAGTCTTCTTCAGGCTGTTATGCCGGGAACACGTCTTATTCTGGTAGGAGATGCCAACCAGCTTCCTTCCGTAGGACCCGGAAATGTACTGAAGGATATTATTAATTCAGGAGTTTTTTCCGTAACAACTCTTGATAAGATATTCAGACAGGGGGAGGGCAGTGACATAATTAGAAATGCCCATATGATAAATGCCGGAAGACAGCTTGAGATAAAGAATACAGGCAAGGATTTCTTCTATATTCCAAGGAACAGCTCAAACGATATAATCGATGAGCTTAAACAGCTTATTCTTCATAATCTTCCCGGATATTTTGATGTGGATCCTATGAATATACAGGTGCTTACACCTATGAGAAGATATGAGCTGGGTGTGGAAAATCTTAATAATCGACTTCAGGAAGTATTGAATCCGCATAGGAATAGA
>JBJEMQ010000417.1:0-4436 GCA_051879755.1 Coprococcus sp.
AGCAGAGGTATTGGAAGATAGAGAAATGTCTCAAAAAGAACTGGCTATACGAACTGGCATGACTGAAAAACATATTAGTACAGTAATAAATGGTCAGAAAAATATATCCCCTTCCTTTGCAAAAAAATTGGAATATGCATTAGGTATTGAAACAGAATTTTGGATGAATTTACAAGCTAATTATGAAAGAGAATTACTTGAGTTTGAGGAACTGAATAATATCTCTGAGCAAGAAGTTGGCATATTAAAAAATTTAAAAGAAGTTCTTACTAAGTGGGCAGAATTTGGTTGGATTGAAAAGGACGCAAATCCAGCTTCAACAGTTTTGGATGTGAGGATGTTATTTGGTATTAGTAATTTGTGTGATACTCCTAAAATGAAGTATGCAGCAGCTTTTCGTGCTCAAAGCAATAACACTAATGTAGATCCGTATGTTCTTTTTGCTTGGCAGAGAATGTGCGAGTTACTCACGGAGAATATAGATGTTGCGGAAGAAGTTGATTTAGATCTTCTTCGAGCAAAAATACCTGAAATTAAGCAAGTGATGTTTATGAGAGCAAATCAGATTCAACGTAAGCTTACAAGTATTTTTGCAGAATGTGGTATTGCATTCAGAATAGTACCAAATTTTAAGGGAGCTCCAGTTCAAGGATTTATAAAAACAACAGAAGATGGTGCGCTAATATTATGTATGACATTAAGACAGAAGTTTGCTGACATTTTCTGGTTTACGCTGTTTCATGAGATATCGCATATATTAAATGGAGACACAAAAAATGATTTTGTAGATTTTGATTCAGTTTCGGGAGAGAATGAAGCAAAAGCTGATAAAATGGCAGGAGAATTTTTGATTGATACTAATGCGTATAAACGATTTGTTAGAGATAAGAAATACACTTCATCAAGGGAAATAAATGAGTTCGCAGAACAACAAAATGTTCGTGACTACATTGTGCAGGGAAGATTGATGAAAGAAGAGATTATACCTTGGAAAGCACGTCCAAGATATGAATGGGCATAACATTTAAAAGTGTGGGCACAAGGATAAAACCTGTGTCCAATTTTTTCCTTAGTAGTAATAATTTTCCTTTTGCTACCAATTTTACTACTAACAGGTAGTAATAACTTGCCTCATCTTGCCATATTTTGCCAAGATGACAGACTAAGAATATATTTCACAAATCCCCGAAAACCCTCAAACAGATTTACACTTGTAACTTCAAAGTTTGAAAATGATGTACGATTACAAGCTACACTTGGCAATCAGAACCCCACGGGCTTGCCCGTGGGAGCAGTCAGGCCAAACATTAAACCAGTTTCTGATCTTAGAAATTATACAGAAGTATTAAAAGAAGTAGATGCATCTAATCGTGTATATTTGACACGTAATGGTCATGGTCAGTATGGAATTCTTACAATGGCAGAAATTGACGAGCTTGATAGATGTAGAGCTGCATATACACTGTTCTCAAAATTGAAAAATGCAGAAGAACGTGCGGATAGAGAAGGATGGATTTCGGCAGATGACTTGGAAAAAGAACTGGGGGTATAGAATTTGGAGAATCCGGAGTATCAGTGGAGAAGACGATATGAGAGCCATGTGATTACCATATGGTATATACAGAGCATAACTACGCGTTTTATAGGATTACAGAAGAGACTATTTATATCGTAGATATCTTCCATGAAAGAGAAGACTTTATGTGGAAGTTATTCGGAATACGAACCACATCCCAGGAGACGGAAGGGTATTGTGATGAATAAAAAGGATAAGTTGCGATGAATTATAGGACAGAGGATCAGGTTAGAAATGAAGCAGGAAATGTTTAAGGTTGTATAGATATTGATTTTTAAATTAATTGAGATAGAATATTTAATCAGCAGTTTGCATTTTGAGCAAATTTCATTGACAAAACATACCCTTCAAGGTATATTATAATTAATCGATCCCACCAAGCCTAGGTAGCTTTGCTACATGCGTAACATGGTGGGCCTTTTGTATTTATGGGGGGTGTTTTATGGCACAAGAAGTAAAGCCTTTTAAGACAATTGAAGAACAGATTGCCATATTAGAAGATAGAGGACTGATTATAGAGGATGAGGAATACGCGAAAAAATCTTTAGCTAATCTAAATTACTATCGATTGAGTGCATACACGCTTACCCTTAGGAAAGATGATCATTTTTATGATAATGTTCATTTTTCGGATGTGATGCAAATATATAATTTTGATATGGAGCTCAGAGCGGCTTTAATGTATTTGCTTGAAAGTATAGAAGTGTCAATGCGCACTTATATTGGATATTATCATGCAAAGTCTTTTGGTGCATTGGGATATTATGATGAAACGTCTTTTGAAAATGCTGATAGGTTTCATAAATTTGAAACTGATTATAAAGATGCTATTGAAGAGTACGGAGATAAAGAAGTATTTGTTAAACATCATAATGATATATATGATGGAAAGTTCCCAATATGGGTTTTAGTTGAACTATTAACATTGGGTTCATTATCACGATTATTCAAAAATCTTACTCCAGAAGTTCGTGATGAGATTTGCAAGAGTAATTATGGGAAGATTAATGATGAGTACATTGGTAATTGGTTACAGGGATGTACTATTTTAAGAAATATTTGTGCTCACAGAGGTAGAATTTTTAATAGGCAGATTCCTTTTTCTCTTAGACTTAGTAAAAAAGATAAGCAAATATTTAAGAATAATGGAATGTCGATTAATAAGGCAACAAAGCAGTTATTTGCATACCTTATCGTGATGAAAAAGATGATACCGGATGAACGGGTTTGGAATACTTTTACATCAAGACTTATTGACTTGAAAAATAAATATCCATTTGTAAGGTTAGATTATTATGGATTTACCGAAGATTGGGAGAAATTATTTGGTATCAAAAGCGAAAAATAAGCATAAGATATTAGTATAGTTCCTGGTAAGCCTATCATTGCGAAGCGTAACAAGCCAGGCCATACTGCGAGGCAACTTGTAGTTATCGGGTCAATCAGAGCAAATCTGGTTGGCCTTTTATTATGTGGAGGATAAATTGGAAAGAAAAGATAAAATAGAATTGGCAGTAAATGCAGGATTGCATTTAATTCCATATGTCGGTTAAATGTCGGTTTGTTAAGACGGAACATCCCTACCATCACCGGACAGGTTGATTAATTTAAAAAATAAAAACGCAAAAGCCGTTAATAAATTTGGAGGCATTCATGAAACTTCTTCGTATTACAGCGGAAGGATTACCGCTATTCAGGAAAAAGTTGGCTTTGGCGTGGAAAAATGATATATTACAAGGCAGAAGGCAGGTGGATTATGGATAAGGAAATAGAAAAATATATTAAAGAGCCTGTTTGGTCGGTATATGCCAAGAGGGCAGATTTTTTCAAGATAGGTGAAAAATATGGTATTGATCCGGTTATAGCGAGAGTAATCAGAAACAGGGATATAATTAGTGATGCGGATATAGATATGTATATAAATGGTGACATAGATATGGCACATGAGCCGTCTCTTATGAAGGATATGGAAAAGGGATGTATGCTTATGAAGAAGAAGCTTGGGGAAGGAAAGCATGTGCGCATCATATCTGACTATGATGTAGATGGCGTTATGTCCGGGTATATCCTTTATATGGGTTTGCGTAAGGTGGCAGATGCTATTATAAGTAAGTCTGATGGAAAATCAAATGATGCTTCAAAAGCATATATTGATTACGATATACCTCATCGAATAAGGGACGGATATGGCATAAATAATCGTATGGTGGATAAAGCATATGCGGAAGGTGTAGATACGATAATCACATGTGATAATGGTATCGCAGCAAATGATGCTGTAAATAGGGCAAAGGAACTGAAAATGACGGTAATAGTCACAGACCATCATGATATACCTTATGAAATGGATGAGGATGGCTGCAGAAATTACCTGATTCCGGCAGCGGATGCAGTTATAGACCATAAGCAGCAGGATTGTGCATATCCGTTTAAGGAACTGTGTGGGGCAGGTGTAGCATATAAATTTATACAGCTCTTATACAGATTGTCCGGAATACCTGAAGAGGAATGTCAGGAATTTGTAGAATATCTTGGTATTGCGACAGTATGTGATGTCATGAATCTGGTAGATGAAAACAGAATATTTGTGAAGAAAGCATTAGATAAGCTGACGGCAAGCAGTAACTATGGTTTGGCTGCTCTTATCCGGAACAGCGGACGGGAAGGAAGAAAGCTTACATCATTTGATTTGGGATTTATCATAGGACCATGTATAAATGCAGCGGGAAGGCTGGGCGATGCAAGAGAGAGTATGGAATTTTTGCTGGAGCGTGACAGCTATAGGGCAGAAGAACGGGCAATAGAACTGATAAATATAAATAATGAAAGAAAAAGTATGACTATAGATGGAACGAAGCAG
>JBJEMQ010000418.1:0-20820 GCA_051879755.1 Coprococcus sp.
GGGGAGATGTAACCTTTCGTGTAGGCGATAAAGTGATGCAGATAAAAAATAATTACAAGCTTGAATGGAAGATTATGGGAGAAAATTCGCGTTACGTCCGAGAGAAAGGTATAGGAGTATTTAACGGTGATGTAGGCTTTGTGAAAGAAATAGACGATTATGAGCAGCGCATGATAGTAGAGTTTGATGATGGCAGAAGAGTAGAATATATGTATAGTCAGCTTGATGAGTTGGAACATGCATTTGCCATAACGATTCATAAATCACAGGGAAGTGAATATCCGGTAGTTGTTATTCCGCTTCAGTCAGGACCTCCAAAACTTCTAAACAGGAATCTGTTATATACTGCAGTAACAAGAGCCAGAAAGGGAGTTGTTATAGTGGGAAATATTGGTATGGTGAGAAATATGATAGATAATACTTCTGAACAAAAGAGATATACCACATTTTCAGAACGTCTTATTGAAATAAAGGGAGCAGAGATATAGTGATAAAAGAAATATTTATAAATTTGTTCTATCCAAGAAGATGCCCTTTATGTGACAGAGTCATGGGACAGGATGAAGGTATGTTATGTGAAGCTCACAAAGTGCTTCCATATGTCAGATATCCGGGCTGTTTAAAATGTGGCAAAGAATTAGAGGATGATAGTCAGGAATATTGTCAGGATTGCAGACTGCATCCAAGACATTTCATAAGAGGTTTTCCTGTTTTTAATTATAGGGAGCCTGTAAAATCAAGTGTTCTGGCTATAAAATATCATAATAAAAGGGAATACTGTGATTTTTATGCAGATGAAATGGCTAAGAAGATATTGCCATATATGACTCAGATAAAACCGGATGTTATAATACCCGTACCTATGTATAAAAGAAAACAGAAGGAACGTGGATTTAATCAGGCAGAGCTTCTTGCGGTAAAGCTTGGTGCCAAACTGAAGCTTCCTGTTTATACAGATGTATTGACAAGAGAGAGAATGACAACACCGCAAAAAACTCTTGATAATCTGGAGAGGGCAAATAACATAAAAAATGCCATAAGAATAAAGCCTCTTCCCAATAACATAAAAAATGTTCTTATAGTTGATGATATATATACTACAGGAGCAACTATGGAGACATGTACACTAAAACTGCTTGAAGCAGGAGCAGAAAATATTTATTTTACTACTGTGTGCATAGGAAAAGGCCGTTAGTACGTTTAATCAATTTCCTGTTTTAAGTCATCAGCTGTAAGTGTTTCAAGGGCTGCCACATCTATATCAGGCATTGATACAATACGTGTAGCTTGTCTCGATATTGCCTGTTCCATAAAGTTACGTACTTCTCTTGCATTTGCAAAATTACTGTCATGATGTTCTGCTTTGTCATTCCAATAGGAAATGGCATATTCTCTTGCTTCATCATTCAATTTGTAGTCCTGTTTAGTACACATGCTTTCGAATATCGACATAAGCTCATCACCATTATAATCATCAAAATGTATAAATTTGTTAAATCGTGAACGGAGTCCCGGATTAGAATTCAGGAACTCTTCCATCAAATCAGGATAACCGGCAACAATAACTATCAAATCATCCCTGTGGTCTTCCATTGCTTTCAGAAGTGTGTCAACTGCTTCCTGTCCAAAATCATTATCACCCTTGCCGGCTGTAAGTGTATAGGCTTCGTCTATAAAAAGTATGCCTCCTAATGCGGAATCAATAACTTCCTGTGTTTTGATTGCTGTCTGACCTATATATCCTACTACGAGTCCACCTCTGTCTACTTCTATAAGCTGACCGCCCGACAGTATACCAAGACCCTTATATATCTCAGCAAGTAGTCTGGCAACAGTTGTTTTTCCTGTTCCCGGATTACCGGAAAATACGAGATGAAGTGAAACTGATGGTTGTTTCATGCCGTTTTTTTCCCTTAGCTTCTTGATCTTAAGAAGGTTTACAAGATTTGTTATATCTTTTTTTACATTATCAAGACCGGTCATGGAGTTTAACTCCTCAAGAAGTGTATCTACATCCTTTGGTGGAGCTGCTGCAGTATTCTTCTGCGTATTTGTCTGATTAGTTTGTTTGCTGCTTCCCTGATTAAAGGTAATTCCCTTTACTGCATTTGTATCTTTGGGAAGGGCATTGTATTTTTCAAGCAGGGGACTCGGGTCGTTTGCATAAAGATTTAGGGATTTTAAGTATTTGTCTAGCATCATACAGTATCCAGTGAGCCTGCTTATCTCAATCTCACTGGAATGGTTGTTACATGCTATAAATTCCTGACCAAGCAGCTTGAATGTTCTTACATAATCTCTGGAACGGTGCACAGAGTTTGGATTTATCTTGAGTTGTGCAAGGTCTGACTGCACGAAATATGTAAGTGAACGCGGAGGGGTAACCGGGTAGCTGCTGTTCTCGGTACGTTCGTATTTGAAACATCTAAGCTTATCTGTTGTAAACTGGTGATTCATATATTCGCGTATAAATTGTATTTCAAGTGCCAGCTCCGAGCTTGTGTTGCTGGAGAGATATGCAAGGAATTGGAGCAAATCAAAACGAAGCAATTCTCTTGTTTTTGTTCCGGTGCTTTTGCGTGCACCATAGCCGTCATTATCTATAGAATCTGCATACATATAGCAATTATCAAGTTCTGCTTTAAGCGAATAGTTCATGTCAGTCCCCCAAAAAAATATATTTATTAATGCTATAATTGTATATTTTAGCAGGGATTATGTCAATAAATATAAGGTTTTGATTTGTTTATGATTTGTTTAGGTTGGCGAAATTATAGTTATGTGATAGAATATGAGTTGGTTTACTTGGAGGAGAGAATATGAAATTCAGACCGTGTATTGATATACATAATGGACAGGTTAAACAAATAGTCGGTGGAAGCCTTAAGGATGCAGGCAGTCAGGCGAAGGAAAATTTTGTTTCTACGGAAGATGGAGCATTTTTTGCGGAGCTGTATAAGAAGAGCGGACTGCGTGGCGGGCATATTATATTACTTAATCCGGCAGGGAGTGAGTATTATGAACATGATGTTTATCAGGCTAAGCTGGCACTTGATGCATATAAGGGCGGACTTCAGATAGGTGGAGGAATAACGGCTGAAAATGCAGAGAGTTTTATTAAAATGGGGGCTTCCCATGTAATTGCTACATCATATGTGTTTAAAAATGGTGAGATAAATCAGGACAATCTTAAGGCTCTTGTCAGTGCTGTTGGAAGAGAGCATCTGGTTCTTGACTTAAGCTGCAGATGGAAGAACGACGGTTACTATATAGTGACTGACAGATGGCAGAAATATACAAAGGTCAAAGTAAATAGCGAGACACTTGCCATGCTGGCGGAAAGCTGTGACGAATATCTGATACATGCAGTAGATGTAGAAGGAAAGGCATCAGGCATAGAGAAAAAGGTTGTAGATATTCTGGGAAGTTGGGGAGAGCTTCCTATGACATATGCAGGAGGAGTTTCTTCATTTGAAGATTTGGATATTTTAAAAGAAATTGGAAGAAACAGGATAGATGTAACTATAGGTAGCGCACTGGATATATTCGGAGGACCGATGAAATACCAGGATGTTATAGATTATATGGAGGAAAGTCATGAAAAATTTTAAAAAATTTGTAGCGGTGGCACTTGCAGCGGCTATGACTATTACGGCTTTTGGCGGATGCAGCAAAGAAAATGCAGATGACAAAAAGACGGAAGAGATAGTTGCTACAACGACAGACGCAACAGAAGATGTAACTACGGAGGAAACTGCCACAGAGAAGATAACGACAGAAGAAGTGACTACGACAGAGGAACCTCTTGGAGTATCAGATGGTGATGAGGTCATTAATCTGACATTTGATAAGGATGTGGAAGGATTTCTTACATATACAAATGGAGGAGATGAGTCTATATCATCAGTCGATGGAGAATTGTGTGTAGACATAGCAAAGATAGGTATGCTTGATTATGCAAATCAGATTTATTATGATGGCTTCAGGCTTTATAATGGCTGTGTTTATGAGTTCTCATTTGATGTGCATAGTGATATCGAAAGAAAGCTTCAGTGGAGATTTCAGATAAATGGTGGAGATTATCATGCATATGCAACAGAAGATATTGATATAGGTCCTGACACCCAGCATATTAAAGTAAAGTTTACCATGCAGGAGGATTCAGACCCTGCACCAAGATTGTGCTTTAATATGGGACTGTTTGATGGAATGGAAGCAAATACCGCTGAACATAAGGTTTATTTTGACAATATTAAGCTTGTGGCAAAAGACACCTCAAAGGCACAGAAGATAGAAGCTATTCCGGAACCGGTTACTGTTAAGGTAAACCAGTTAGGCTATAAGCCGGCAGATTATAAGAAGGCAACAGTGAGCGATTATGAAGCAAATAGTTTTTCTGTAATAGATACAAAGACAGGTAGCAGCGTATATGAGGGACAATTGTCAGACAGAAAGTTCGATGAGGCATCCCAGAACTCATACAAAATAGCTGATTTTAGTGAAATTGTTGCTGATGGAAAATACAAGCTGGTAACAGACACAGGTGCAGAGTCATATGAATTTGAAATAAAAGATGCAGTATATGACAATATGTATAAGGATATTGTTCTTATGTTGTATAAGCAGAGATGCGGAATGGCAACTGATAAAAAAGCAGCAGGAGATTATGCCCATGGTGTGTGTCACAATGAGACAGCAGTTGTATGGGGAACAGAGAAAGCAATTGATGTATCAGGCGGATGGCATGATGCAGGAGATTATGGACGTTATGTTGTTTCCGGTGCAAAGACGGTAGCCGATTTGTTCCTTGCAGTTGAGGATTCAGATTTAGCAAAATCAGATGATATGGGTATTCCTGAAAGTGGAAACAAAGTACCCGATATATTGGATGAAGCAAGATATGAGCTTGAATGGATGCTTAAAATGCAGGACGAAGAGACAGGTGGAGTATATCATAAAGTAACATGTGCTGTATTTCCGGGGGAGGTTATTCCGGAAGAGGAAACTGAGCCTCTTGTTATAGCACCTGTTTCAAATACAGCAACAGGTGATTTTGCCGCAGTTATGGCAAAGGCGGCAGTTATGTACAATGAGTATGATACCGATTTCGCTGCTGAGTGCCTTGCGGCAGCAAGAAATGCATGGGAATATCTTAAGGAGCATAGAGATGCTGAGGGATTTAAGAATCCGGAGAGCATAGAGACAGGTGAATATGGTGATAATAATGACCGTGATGAATATTTCTGGGCAGCAGTTGAATTGTATATAGCTACAAATGAGGACAGATATAAAACATATATAGACAAGGCAATGAATAAGCAGGATAAGATATCATTTGGTCTTGGCTGGGCCGATGTTGGTTTCTATGGTGTATATGATTATTGTATGTATATGGACGATAATGAAGAGATAGAGGCACTTCTTATTAAGAAAGCTGATGAACTTAAGAAGACTATTGAAGAAGACGGATATGGTGCTTCTCTTGGAGAGAATTTCCCATGGGGAAGTAATATGTCTATAGCTAATAATGGTATGCTTCTTGTTATGGCATATCACGTTACTGAGGATATATCATATCTTGAGTTTGCAAAATATCAGGTGGATTACCTTTTGGGAAGGAATGCAGTTGGCTATTGTTATGTAACAGGTTATGGAAGCCAGTCACCGATTCATGTACATCACAGACCTTCACAGGTACTTGATAAGCCGATGCCGGGTATGCTTGTGGGAGGTGCAAACAGTAATCTGGAGGATCCATATGCAAAGGCAGTTCTTGCAGATAAGGCACCGGAGCTTTGTTATGTAGATAATGCACAGAGTTATTCGTGCAACGAGGTTTGTATTTATTGGAATTCACCTCTTATATATTTATTAGCAACTTTAAAGTAGATTCAGGTTTGAGCAATGGATAAAATTAAGAAATTATTACAAAAGGAAATAATAAGATATGCCGTGGCTGGTGCTTGCACCACCGCGGTAAATTTTGTATCATTTTTTATACTCAGATTAATTACAGATTTATCACGAAGTGTAGTAAGTATAATATCCATATCGCTGGCTATTTTATTTGCCTTTTTCGTGAATAAGTTTTTTGTATTTGTAAGTGAAAAAAAGAGTATGTGGGTTATTGCCAGGGAGTTTTGTTCCTTTGTCGGAGTGAGACTGTTTGCAATGCTTGTTGAGGTTATCGGAACAAATCTTTTATGTGATTCATTTCGATATAATGAATTCATTTCCAAGATACTTATACAATTTGTAGTTCTGGTACTTAATTATATATTCAGCAAATGTTTTGTATTTAAAGAAAATAAAAATTCTGTCAGAGAATATTTCAAAGAAAATTATATCATTATACTGTCGTTTATTATTCCTGCAGTTTTTTTGCTTGGTATATGGATAGCAGAGGGGATAGGGCCATTTGGCGGACACAGCCTGACTATGGTTGACAGTCTGCATCAGTATCTGCCTTTCTTTTCGGATTATTATGATAAGCTTACGAATGAGGGAAGCCTGTTTTATACATGGAATATAGGCCTTGGCAGTAATATGCTTGCAATTATTGCATATTATATTGCATGTCCGCTTAATTTTATTGTTGTCATATTCGGAAAATCACATTTATATATTGCAATGTGCCTTTTGATAGGCATTAAGATTGCATTGTCAGGTATGACATTTGCCAGTTATGCTGCATATAAATGTAAGGATAAGCATAGTCTGGGTATTGTTATTTTCTCAGTAGCATATGCACTGAGTAACTATGTAATCGGTTATTCATGGAATCTGATGTGGATGGACTGTATCATGATACTTCCTCTTATCATGAAGGGTTATGATAAGATGACAGAGGAAGGGGATATAAAGCTTTATACATTTTCATTGTTTTATGGATTGCTATGCAATTACTACATATGTTTTATGATATGTATATTTCTTGTTTTGCAGTTTTTCCTTACAAATCATCACAAAGTAAAGAAGTTTTTTACTGACGGATTAAGGTTTGCAGGAAGTTCTATACTTGCAGCGGCTATGGCTGCATTTATACTGATACCTGCTTATCTGGGACTTAATACTACGGCTTCGGCAAAAAGAGTACTTCCTGAAGCAAACTGGTATGGAAGCATATGGGATATGTTTAAGCAGATGTTTTTTGTAACGTCACCTATTAAGAGTCAGCAGTTTGATGGTGGAGTAAATCTCTATTGTGGAAGTATATGCATGATATTATTATTTGTATATTTGCTTAATACAAAAATCAAGCTGATGGACAAAATAAGAAATGTGCTGTTGCTTGCATTTCTTATGGTAAGCTTTAATAATGAACTGCTGAATTATATCTGGCATGGTTTTCATAATCAATATGGTATTCCAAACAGATTTTCGTTTCTGTTTATATTTGTTCTGTTAGCACTTAGCTGTGAAGCATTTCATAAACTGGATAAGATAGAACTGACAGGCGTATTATTTGCAATTGCAATGAGTTTTGGATTTATTATAATATGCGGCAAGAATATTTCATTTGAAAATAGCAGTATACATTATTCTGAGTCTGCGTCTGTGGGAGAGAAGTTTGTTTACATGATGCAAAGTAATATCATGCTTTGTACGGAGATATTACTTGCAATATATTCGGTGGCACTTATAGCGATTAAGGTTACTAAGGGACGGGGAAAGCAGATAGTCACTGTCATACTTGTATGTATATGCCTTGTGGAAACGATAATAAATGGTGCATGTGGTTACAACAGTAATGGTTATGTGAATATGGAGCAGTATTTTGGTGACGAGGAGGCGCTTGAAGCGGCCATAGATTCTCTTGACTGCAAGGATAAGGAATATAGAATGGAATTTGTGAATACAACTGTAGTAGATGAGGCTATATATTATAATATTAAGAGCGTAAGCCTCTTTGGTTCAACAGTTTCGAATAATCTGGTAAATGCCATGCATGGGCTTGGATTTTATACAGGTGCAAATGAATTTCTGTTCGATGGTGCAAATCCTGTATCCATGTCGGTTCTGGGCATAAGATATCTGTTCAGACGTGATAAAGAATATAATCCTTATGATGTCGAACTTATTGGTACAGTTTCAGGAATCGATATATATCAGAATAAATATGCTCTAAGCACAGGATTTATGGTCAATGACAGCCTTCTTGACTGGGATAAGTCGGGTAATAACATGTTTGACAGTGTAAATGCATTTGTGGAAAAGGCTACAGGTGTAGCAGGAGTATTCAGCCAGCTTTATCCTGAAGTTACGCCATCCGGTGCAAATAGTGAGATAACTCATAATGGGGCTCTTAGTGAATGGTATTCGTTTGAGAAAACATCAACAGATGCAGCTACATTCCGGCTTAGTTTTGATATAACAGAGGAATCAAATGATATATATATTATTGCGAACAGTAGTGGAATAAATAAAATAAGAATATATATAAATGACGTTGAAGAGAATTATGAAAGACTTCAAAATCAGACATATCATGTGGGACATCTGGTAAGGGGGGATAAAGTTACAGTTGAATATTGTTTTAGAGATAAACAGCCTGAAAGTGGTTCATTAAGACTGGCCGTAGCAACATTCAACCAGGATGCATTTGAGAAGGCATATAGCATAATGTCAGAAAATCAGATGAATGTAAAAACATTTGAAGATGGTTATGTAGAAGGTACTATTACTCTTAAGGATGATGGAATAATGTTTACGTCTATTCCTTATGATAAAGGCTGGACTGTATATGTAGATGGAGAAGAAACAGATATTAAAACGGTAGCAGGAGCATTTATTGCAGTTCCTCTTAAGGCCGGTGGTCATACCATAGAATTTGATTATTATCCACCCGGACTTAAATTAGGTTTTTCCATAAGTATTCTGGGATGGATTATTATGACGCTTTTGATAACATCAAAGGGAAAAAAGGGCAAAAATACTATCCCTGTTGAGAAAAAAACAGATGATGAAGTACAAAATGCTGAAATAAGTAATGAAGGTTAATATTGATATAGGCTAATCTGTACAAAGTATGACAGGAAAATTGGTAAAAATTGAGTATAAAATACCATTGTATCGTTGACCTTAATAAACATTTATAATATAATATGAATAGATGATTTTTATCAGATGTGGAATGTTGAAAGAAATGGAAGGTGTGTCAATGGATAAGAAAAAGAATAGTGGTTCTAAACCGCTGATTATAATTGCTGCTTTGCTGGCGATTGCAGCAGGTGTTTTAGGTATGATGAATATAGGCATTGGAGCTTTGGCATGTGGTATTGCTGCGGCGCTTTCTGCATTTATAGCAGTATTTGCATTTGGGGGAGCATCAGCCAATAGTTCAAAAGGTGAGAATGGCGATAAATATAAAAAGCTTTTTATGAATCTGCCTATTGGATTTGCACAGGCCAAGATAGTTGATGACCTTGTAAGTGGTACAAATTACCAGATAGTTGATGCAAATGATATATTTGGTGAGTATTTTAAACTGGATGCGAGTGATTACAGCAACAAAAATCTTGCAGACAGTAAAATAGAGGTACTTCAGGATATAAATGCATGGTTTACCGCATACAGTAACTCGGGTACAAAAGCCGGTGATCTTATGGATGTTGAGATTACAATGGAGTCACTTCAGAAAGTATTCAATACTGTTATGTATATGTCTGATTCTGATTATATCAATATGGTAGTTATTGATGTAACGGAACAGAAGGAGACAGAGAATAAGCTCAGCAAAGCTATAGTTGATGCAAATGCTGCATATAAGACTCAGGCTGAATTCCTTGCAAATATGAGTCACGAGATAAGAACTCCTATAAATGGTATTCTTGGTATGCTTCAGCTTACACTTATGGCAGATGATTTGCAGGCTGATTACAGAGATAACCTGGTTACTGCAAAGAACTGTGCTGATACATTGCTTAGACTTATTAATGATATCCTTGATATCAGTAAGCTTGAGGCAGGAAAGTATAGAATCAAAGAAGAGACATTTGATATCAAAGAGGCTATTGAGGATACGGTAGCGGCACAGGTGCCTCTTGCAACAGATAAGGGCTTGCAGCTTGACTGTTCATTTGGCAATAATATGCCAAAGCTGGTCAGAGGCGATGGACAGAGAGTTCAGCAGGTACTTAACTGTCTTCTGTCAAATGCTATTAAGTTCACATCTGAAGGAAGTGTAAGAGTTAAGATTGCTTCTATGGATATGGATAATGGTGATTCAGATAAGGTAAAGATAAGAATTGCTGTTGCAGATACAGGTATAGGTATATCTGAGGCAAATATGCGTAAGCTGTTTGTCAGATTTAGTCAGGTGGATTCGTCTGATACAAGAAAATATGGAGGTTCAGGACTTGGTCTTGTTATTACAAAGCAGATTGTAGAGCTTATGGGAGGAAATATTCAGGTCCAGAGTAAAGAAGATATAGGTTCAACATTTATAGTTGAGATACCTATGAAGATTGTTAAAGCGGCTGAATCCGTTGATGATTTAGTTCCTGAAAAGGAAGACCCGGCAGTATTTTCCGTAAATGCCCACAGCAAAGCGAGAATTCTTGTTGCTGAAGATGAACCTGTTAATCAGCAGGTTATTGGTAAACTTCTGGGTATGGCAGGATTCTCATATGACATAGCGGAGAACGGACAGAAGGCTGTAGAGCTGTTTAAACAGAAAGTATATGATGCAGCATTATTTGATGTACAGATGCCTGTTATGGATGGTATAGCAGCTACTCAGGAGATTCGCGAGATTGAGAAACGTGAAAAGCGCAAGAGACTTCCTATTATTGCAGTTACGGCGAGAGCTATGTTTGGTGATAAGGAAAGAATTCTTGAAAACAAGCTTGATGATTATATCGCAAAGCCATACAACCTGAATGATGTTGTAGATACACTTAATAAGTACATAGAAGATTAATATATTAGAGTGCAGAAATGCGCAGACAAAAATGGGAACATAAAGATTTGTAATAGAACTTTATGTTCCCATTTGAATTTTTGTATATATGTGATATACTTATACAAAATTAGAGCAAGAGTATAATCAGGCTAATACTGAACCTGATTAGGAAAGCTGGCAGATACGGAAATGAAACATTTATTATACAGAAAAAAGAGACTGACTTCTTTTCAGATTATTATAGTCGGTTTTTTATTTGTCATATTAACGGGAAGTATACTTTTGATGCTTCCTGTGTCTACAAGGAGCGGCGAATCCGCATCCTTTCTTGATGCTTTATTTACAGCAACTTCAGCAACGTGTGTTACAGGCCTTGTTGTTCATGATACAGCAACATATTGGTCTGTATTTGGTGAGATGATTATATTAATATTGATTCAAATAGGAGGTATGGGCGTCGTAACGGTTGCGGTATCAGCAGCTACTATTTCCGGAAGAAAGATTGGACTAATGCAGAGAAGTACCATGCAGGAAGCAATAGCAGCGCCAAGTGTTGGTGGCATTGTCAGGCTTACGGGTTTTATTTTAAAATCAACGATAGTAATTGAGCTGACAGGTGCGGTACTTATGATGCCTGTTTTCTGGAAGGATTTTGGTGCGCTGAAAGGAACATGGTATGCTGTATTTCATTCCATATCTGCATTTTGTAATGCCGGATTTGATTTAATGGGGGGAATGGGGAAATATTCTTCTCTGACAGGATATGCCGGAAACGGATTAATCAATGCAGTAATTATGGGATTGATAATAATAGGTGGAATTGGTTTTCTTACATGGGATGATGTTAAATGTAAAGGAATACATATAAAAAAATATAGATTACAAAGTAAAGTTATAATTGTTATGACTGCAATTTTAATTATTTTACCATTTTTATTCTTCTTTTTTGTAGAGCTTAGAAGTCTGTCATGGGGAAAGCTGTCGATGGGAGAAAAGGTGTGGGCCGCACTATTTCAGTCAGTTACACCAAGAACTGCGGGTTTTAATACGATAGACCTGACTTTGTTTAGCGAAGCAGGACAGAGTATTGTTATTATCTTGATGCTGATTGGCGGTTCACCGGGTTCTACGGCGGGAGGTATCAAAACAACTACTGCTGCGGTTTTATTTATGACAATGTGTGCTGTATTCAAAAGAAAAGAAGATACAGAATGCTTTGGAAGAAGAATAGAGGATAGTGCAATAAAATGTGCGGCAGCAATTTTACTGATGTATCTTGTTTTATTTTTGACAGGGGGTATAATGATTAGCTGTATTGAAGGATTGCCTATAAGAGTATGTTTATTTGAAACTGCTTCGGCGATTGGTACAGTTGGACTGACGCTTGGAATTACTCCAGGTTTAGGGGAGATATCACGGCTGATATTGATTATACTTATGTTTTTCGGAAGAGTTGGTGGCCTTACATTAGTATTTGCGGCAGTTTCCGATAAACAGAGAAATGTATCAAAGCTTCCAAAGGAAAAAATTACAGTTGGATAGTAAGAAAGGATAGGATTGTATGAAATCAATTTTGCTTATTGGATTAGGAAGATTTGGAAAGAATATCGCGATAAAGCTACAGGAATTAAAGCATGAAGTAATGGCAATTGATAAACAGGAGGAGCGTGTAGAGGAGATTCTGCCGTATGTTACAAATGCCCAGATTGGTGATAGTATGAATGAAGCATTTCTGAGGTCTTTGGGAGTAGGCAATTATGATGTCTGCATTGTTGCCATCGGTAATGATTTTCAAAGCTCGTTGGAAACGACATCTCTATTGAAGGAATTGGGTGCAAAGCTGGTAGTATCAAGAGCTGCCAGAGATGTGCATGCGAAATTCCTGCTCAGAAATGGTGCAGATGAAATAGTATATCCTGAGAAGCAGCTGGCAACATGGACAGCAATCCGATACAGTTCAGATCATATTTTTGATTATATTGAATTGGATAATGATTATGCAATCTTTGAGATAGCAGTTCCTGATTCGTGGATTGGAAGAACCGTTGGTGAGATTAATATAAGACAGAAATATAATATTAATATCATGGCACTTAAAAAGGATGGGAAACTTGAATTGACCATAACGTCAGATACATGTTTTGTTGAAGGTGAGGCAATGCTTGTATTAGGAAAGAACAAAGATATGCAGAAATGTTTTCATATATAGGATAATTTAGAAAATTGCGCGAGAATCCACGGTGATTTCGGGGAATTCAATATGTGGAATTTAAAAAACGTGTAATTAAGCAGCCGTTCATAGACTCGATTATAGGCAGATATATCCTTTGACCGATTGGCGGGAGCATATCAAAATGAGTATGAACGGCTGTTGTGGCTGTTTTAAGAATTGCTATTCAACATTTTTTAGTGCCATGGTAAGTGGTACTTTTTTTATTCTGTTCATCTGTGCAAAAGCGATAATTGCGTATGCACATATTCCCAGCAGAAACATTTCAATAAATACTGAAAAAGGTACATAGTATGGCATCCAGCCTGAATATTCGCGGAACATTATGATAAATATATATTTCATAAGAATGTTACACACAGGTATTGTAAACAGCAAGGATGCTATTACAACAATAGTAGTTGTCATGATATATAGTCCGTTGATTTCACTGTTTGTATAGCCAAGTATCTTTGTCATAGAGACAGATTGGGCATTCTTTTCTATAATAATCTTTGATAACAGATATATAATCAACATGAACATTATTATTCCAAATACAGTAAATATCTGAATCATATTACCCATTGAATGTATAAGCTGTCTTGAAGTCTTGGTCATATCATCTTCTGTGATGGTCGTTGCTATATACATATCGTCAATATCAGCAATTTTTTCATTGGAGAAATAGCCATTAAAATAATTGCTGTCGTATTCAAATGTATCATTAAAATAATCACGATTCATAAATACGGCAATTGCGGATGGATAGTCGTATATTCCTGATACCTTGAAGCTGTATTTGCCATCACTGTATTCCTCTTCAAGCGTAATGGTATCGCCTGTTGATATATTATGTTTTTCAGCATATGCATTTGATATATATATACTGTCATCTTCAAGTGAAATATCAAAATATTTACTTTCATTGCTTATGCCATATATCATGACTTCCTCGCTCTTCAATTTGCCTTCAGGTGTTTTAAGAGTTGTTACAGCATATTTTTCAGCATTTCCTGAGGCTGTGTCAACAGGTGCTTTCAAAACATACTGATAATTACATATAAGATTATTTGTAATATTTTCCTGGTATTTCTCTAATACAGGAGTAATTCCAAGCCCGAAAAGCATTATGAAGTTGGCAAAAAATATGCCGATTATAATAGTTATGTAGTTAGGCATATTCTGGAATATTACTCTTAGGCGAAAGCGTTTCATTATACCTATTTTAGTATTAAGCCTGAATGCTTTTTTCTTCTGACGTCTGCTCAGATCATGACGGATGAATTTGAGCGGAGACAGTCTGAGTTTTGATGTCAGTATAGCAATATTTATCGCAATCATAAGTATAACAGGTATAATTGTAGTCTTGATAAATGCTTCGGCATTCCATATTGTTACATATGTTGGAAGGCTGTAGCTGTGATAATACATGTTGGCAGCAAAGTCCTTTAGTATAGTATAACCTAGTATATTACCTATTATGGCAGAGAGCAGTGTCACCAGTACAGGCATGGAAAGGTAGTGAATCATTATTTCACTGCGTGTATATCCGGATGCTCTGAGTGTACCTATTACTGAAGCTTCTTTTGCAATGGTGTTACTTGTTGTTATGGCAAATATAAATGATATTATAATGATAACAATATAAAGGAACATGGCAATCATTGATTTATCTCCGCCGATATCATCTCCTGTAAAATGGATTGCCTGATTAGAGTACTGTGGAATGAAGTTTGTGACAATTGCGTTGTGTGACAGTACTTCAAGAAAGTCTTCGGACATTTCTTTTGCTTCCTTATCATTGTCAGGATGGGTATCATATTTCCAGGAGTAGCTGTAGTGCAGGTGGTTATCACCAAAACTGTCAAAGGTACTATCAGTTACAACTGCAACACCAAATTTGATTGCATCAAACATCATGTCTGAAGGATTCTGATATAGGGCACTATAATCTGATAGTGCAACAAGACCTGTAATTTTTAGTGTCTTATTACCGGCTGTTATGGTGTCACCTACGGAAATATCATTGTTATCAGCATGCATTCTGTCTATTGCTATTTCATCACTATTAACAGGTAGTTCACCTTCCATCAGGCAGACCTTATTAACAGAATCGCGATTGCCAAAGATACGTAGAGTTGCATCATATTCTTTAACAGGTTCTTCTATGTAAAAGTTTTCATATATTGAAAGATTTTCCTGTTCAAGTGTATCAATAAGTGTTTTATCGGCTTTGTCGGCAAGCTCAAAATTACCGTCTTCAATATTATATTTCTCAAAGCTTTCATCATAAGCAATTGCCATACTTCCGCCTGCAACAAGGAAGCCTGATACTATGGCTATCATGCTTGTGATAAATATAAATAGAACTATGTATTTGCCTGCTTCATTTTTAAATTCACGTGGTATACGTTTCATAAGAGGATTTTTCATAATCTGCACCTCCTTACCAGTCAAGCTCTGTGGCAGGAATCTTTACATCATTAACATAGTTTTTACGGATTACACCATCACGAAGTTTGATTATACGGTCTGCCATGTTTTTAATTGCATCATTATGTGTTACCATTACAACTGTGTTGCCATATCTTTGGTTGATATCTTCAATCAGTTTAAGAATTTCTTTTGATGTGTTGTAGTCAAGCGCTCCTGTCGGCTCATCGCAGAGAAGAATATCAGGATTTTTTACGATGGCGCGGCCTATTGCTGTTCTTTGCTGCTGACCTCCCGACAGCTGATTTGGAAGCTTGTGGCGGTGCTCATACAGACCAAGTGTATGAAGTAAATCATCTACATCTAAGGGATTATCACTTAAGTATGCTCCCACTTCTACGTTTTCTTTGATATTGAGATTTGGAATAAGATTATACATCTGAAAAATGTAACCAAGGTGTTTTCTTCTGTACATTGTAAGAGCTTTTTCATTCATATCAGCGGTCTTTTCGCCGTTTATTGAGATATATCCGCTGTCGGCAGAATCAATACCGCCGATTATATTTAAAAGTGTAGATTTGCCTGAGCCTGAAGGACCGAGTAGTACGCATATTTCCCCTTTTTCAATACTTACGTCAATTCCTTTCAATACTTCAACTCTGCTTTCTCCTTCTCCAAAGTGTTTTTTAATACCATTGATTTCCAAAAACATATTTGATTCCTCCTTTTGTGATTCGGTATAACCTTTTACGGTTTATACATGAAAGATGTGTAAACAAAAAAAACCGAGTAAGCTTATATGCTATACTCGGTAAAAAAATAAGACTTCACGTATAGCTATAAGCAATACATGAGTCTCGTTATTTAAGACAAGCCAGGCGATAAAACCAGGATGTTGACTTGCCACACTTTCGTGCCACTACTCCCTCATAGGAATGTTTTGTTGTAGTGATAATTTAACAGATATAACTTTTATTGTCAACACAATTATTGATAAAAAATATCAGCATTAATTTATTTCCTCAAAGATAGGTTGAATGTCCCACATAAAGTGGTGTATAATTAAAATATATTAGTTTAGAGAACGGTAATGGATTGTGATTCTGCACAATTGAGAAATCTTATTACAGATGAAAAATGCCTGATAATTACAAATAGTGAAGAGGCATAATTTGACTGTAAAGGGATTAAGGTAAGTATAGTTGCGTCGTGAAAATTGTTATTATAGGAGGATAAACATATAGAGTTGTAATTAAAAAAATAGAAAGGATAAGGTATGGCAAATAAAATATTTGTTTTTATTTGCTGTATTAGGTGAGGGTTATGAGGATACGAAAAAAATTAGTTGCATTTTTTGTTTCGGTAACAATGATGTTTTCGATGTTACCACCATTTACCAGTAAAGCTTCGGCGAATACACCATCAGAAGATATAACGGCTACAGTAGAAGTTTCAGATGAGTTTAATAATGTTGTTCATCTTGATAAACCACTATCTCTTAACGGTAAGATTACGCAGACATTTAACGTATCACAGGAAAGTGAATCATTAATTGAAGCTACCGGTACAGATTATGCATACAGGGATTATGAAAAAAGAGACAATACAGAGGGCAGAAGAGCACTTTATAATACATTACTTTCATTAAGTAAGGATTTTTATGATTCTTCAGATGCGACAATAACAGAAGTAGATTCGGAAACGGTTTATGTTATTAATCAGATAAATATTTCTGATGTGGCAGATAATATGGATTTTGAGCAGGCTGCAGAGACATATTTTACATTTCGTAATGATTATCCGATATTTTACTTTTTGTCATCTACTTTGATGACCGCTACGGATGGCAATGGGGATTTGATAATTTATATTTTGACAACTGAGGATTATGATACAACGGCAGAAAGACAAGCCTGTAATTCAATCATTAAGAAAGGTATTGATGAATTTACTGCTGTTGTAGAAGATGATTTCGGACCTGCAGAAGCTGCTACAGCACTGTACGATAAGATGACAGATGATGTTACATATGCATATGAGGAAGACGGGACAACTCCGGAAGATGCTCCGTGGGCTCATAACATACTGGGTGTACTTGATAAGAAGGCAGGTGTATGTGAGTCGTATGCCAGAACATATGAACTGCTTTTAAATTATTTAGATATTGATAATGTATTTGTTACAGGAAAATCACATGGAGAAAGACATGCCTGGAATCTCGTTGGAATAGACGGTACTTATTATTGGACTGATTGTACATGGGGCGCAGGTGAATATGTCAGATTTTATAATTTAAAAGGAAATAATAACTGGGCAGATCATACTCCTGATACATGGAATATTGCATCAGGAAGCATTCTTTATGATCTTCCGGAAAATATTTCTGATGCTGACTGCACATTCAGACAAATAAGAGTGTATGAAAATGACCAGAGTAAAGATTTTGTAAAAACGATGGATGATGCATTTGCGGTTATGACAAATGAGTCATCAAGCTACAAATTGATTTTAAATAACAGAGGTCTTTATTTTGTATATACATCTGAATGGCCGACAGTGAAAAATCTTGAAATTAAATCTTCTGTATATACATGTAGGGATGGGGGGATGCTTTATCCTGAGATTGAACTTGCCACAGATGTAACAGTAAATTCAGATATTACTTTATCATGTGTAAATGTTGTTACCGATACGAATTATTATTTGAGTAATAATGTGAATTGTGCGCAGATGGATATTCAGGATAATACAATTAACATATTGGAGAGCGTCTATTTTGGTGGTAAATTAATAGATGTTTATACTAACGGAACAATGACAACATACGACCGCCTCGGGGTGAATTTGGTCGGTGGCGAAAAATCCAAGATTGTGAGTTTAGAAGCAGGTGGATCAGTATTAATTGATTCAAATAAAGTTGATATCAACACTATTGAAGGCGGTTATATTGATTGTAAGGTAGATGTTTTTAATGTAAACAATCTGAAATTGGATGGCAGAGCTGCATTTCAATCAGAATCGAAAGTAAGCATAGATAATCTTACAGCACAGGAAGTTGCATTTTCGTGTGATAAGTGTGCTGATTCAAGTCTTGAAATAAATAATCTGTCAAATAACGATTTGGATAGCAATGTGAAAATTACTATAATGTATTCCACAGAATCCAAATATCCTAATATAACCGTGAAATCTTTTTCGTGTCCGCTTGTTTTGGATTTATATAGAGGTGAGTGGACAGATTTTGACGGATATACAGATCCAATTGCAAATATAATTGGGGCAGATTATGAAAATCTTTCCATATATTATAACGGAACTGATAAGACCAGCGGATTTTTAATGAAGAAATCCGGGGAAATTTGTAGATGTACACATTCAGCTGATGCAGTTTGCGTCGCTGCAAGTGATGCAACCTGCACTCAGACAGGAAATATAGAACATTATAAATGCCCGGATTGCAATACTTTATTTACAGATGCTGCAAAAAGTGAGGAAATTTCTTTAGCAGAAGTGACTATATCAATGACCTCTCACTCGCTGAAGTGGGTAGAAGGGAAAAAAGCTACCTGTAGTGAAACAGGCTATTATGAAGCTTATAAATGTGAAAATTGTAATAAATACTTCAGATTAGCAACAGGCGGAATTGAAATAGAAGATTACGAAGCATGGAAAACAGGTGATGGAGCGATAGAAAAAAATGAAATCCATTACTCTGTATCACGAGTTTCCGGAAAATCTCCGACATGTACTGAAGACGGATATGCAGTAGCGTATAAATGTAATGATTGTAATGAGTATTTTGAAGATGCAAATTGCACCACTCCTATAGAAGATTATGAGAAGTGGAAAACTGAAGGAAATGGCCTCCTTGCAAAGAAAGGTCATATTGCTGATAGATACAGTAAATCACCAACATGTGCTGCTGATGGATATAAATCATATTACTATTGTAGCCGCTGCAAAGCTTATTATGAGGATGCTGAATGTACAAAGCAGATTACTGATATAAAAGAGTGGAGGGCTGGCGAAGGAAAGCTTCCTGCCGGTCACACCGGACTTTATAAATATCTTAATGCAAAGCCGGCAACCTGTACAGAAGAAGGAAACATAGATGTATACTTCTGCTCTGATTGTGCTAATTTCTATTCTGATTCGGAAGGTAAAGTATTAATAGCAGATGGAGAGTGGGTTATTCCTGCCGGTCATACTGCACTTTCAAAGTATATGGATGCAAAGCCGGCGACTTGCACAGAAGAAGGAAATATAGACGTATACTATTGTGATGATTGTGATAATTACTATTCTGATGCGGAAGGTAAAATATCAATAGCATATGGAGAATGGACTATTCCTGCCGGTCATACTGCACTTTCTAAGTATCTTGATGCAAAAAAGGCAACCTGCACAGAGGAAGGCTGCATAGATGTATACTATTGTTCCGGCTGTGACAATTACTATTCTGATTCGGAAGGAAATACTGCAATAGACAAAGGAACATGGATTATTCCTATGTCACATAACATCGAAAATGATGTATGTACATATTGCGGACAGCGCTTTGTTTTAGATTCTCCGGTTATTAACATTTCAAGAGTGAATGGAAAGGCTAAGCTTACCTGGGCAGAAATTACAAATGCTGCGAAATACGAGATATACCGCTCAACCAGTGAAAATGGTGCATTTTCAAAGATTGCAACAGTTACAGGACTAAGCTATACAGATTCCAATGCATCAAACGGAGTGACATATTATTATAAAGCTAAGGCTGTAACTGAGGCAGAGAATTATAAAAATTCCGATTTTGGCAATGTAATAAGATTTACTGCAAGTCCTAATGCAACAACAGTAAGCAGTGTAGTAAATAATACCTCGGGAATAACAATTAGCTGGACAAGAAGAACAGATGTAACCGGATATAAGGTTTTCAGAAGTGTAAATGGTGAGGCCTTTAAGGAAATAAAGAAGATTACATCTAACAATACAACAAGCTATACAGATACAGCAGTATCAAACGGAGCAAAATACCAATATAAAATATATACATATAAGACAGCTGAAAGTGATATTAACAGTGTAACGGCTACAGTAAAGACAATATATAGATTGAAAGCGCCATCTGTCACTTTATCTAATGAAGCTACAGGAATTATGATTAAGTGGACAAAAAATGACAGTGCTGCAGGATATAATATCCAGCGAAGAACTAATGGTGGAGCATGGACAACTGTAAAGGTAATTACTAACAAGGCTACAGTTTCGTATGTAGATAAAA
>JBJEMQ010000419.1:0-4424 GCA_051879755.1 Coprococcus sp.
ACTACTGTTAGCATAACCTGTTATATCATAGACACAAGATGCCGCCTCTATAATATCCTTGGCATGTACCATCTTACGATATAACTTTTCCAGCTCCTCATCCTCACCAATATGAAGCTTCGCCGATTCAATCTCAGATATTTCATATTTCAGAAATTCTGCCTTTCTAGCCCTTTCACTCTCATCCATTGCTATGGAATTACGTTCTGACAGAATCTCATTATATTTTCTATATGCCGCACTTACCTTAAGCTTAACAGGCTCTATGGTCTGTTTTCCATATTTATCCAATATCTTTTGATGTTCCGCCTTTTTTAAAAGTGTCTGCTGCTCGTGTTGTGCATGCATATCAACCAATAATGCTGCAGCATCCTTAAGCTTTGTTGCTGTTACAGCCTCATCATTTATAGTATTTATAGTTCTTCCATTTACTATTCTTCTGGTTATAATAAGCTCTCCATCATCAGATGAAGCTATCCCCAAATCATTAAGAGCACTCCATACCTGCTTATCCTCTATAGAAAATACAAGCTGGCACAGTGCTTCCTTTGCCGGATCTCTGGGCAGATCCTTTGCCAATTTACCACCCATACCTATCTTAAGTGCTCCGATAATAATAGATTTACCGGCGCCCGTCTCACCTGTAAGTATATTCAGATTATCATTAAAATCTACATTTGCATCATCAATTAATGCCAGATTTTTTATATGTACATTTAAAAGCATTGTTCCTCCTATAGTTTTGCAGCGCACCTGTTTTCTATAGTTTTTATAACTGATTTTGTCAGTTCCTTTGAACGCACGGCAAGAAAAATAGTATCATCACCTGCTATGCATCCAACAAGTCCTGTTATTTCCATTTTGTCAAGAGCTGCTGCTACAGCCATGGCAACTCCCGCTACAGTTTTTACTACTATTATATTCTCTGCTGTCTCCATGGAAATTATACCGGCACTTAATACCTGTATATAAGAATCCATGGATTCATTAGCTGTCGTTTTTCCCAGCACATATTTCTGCCTGCCTGAAGCTGACGCAACCTTAGTCAGATTTATCTCCCGTATATCTCTGGATATGGTAGCCTGAGTAGTCTGAAATCCTTCTTTAAGTAGCATGTCAAGCAATTCATCCTGTGTTTCTATATCATTATTTTCTATAATCTCAATGATTTTTGCCTGTCGCTTCTGCTTCACGTCTGACTTCCTCCCAGCTTATTTCTAAGAATTTCATAAAAATTGACATCATTTGCCTTAATCAGCTTTGTAATCCTATTTGACTGATATATATTGACAATATCACCTGCCGACAATCCAACATCATTTCCCCCATCAAATGATACTATTGCCTCTGTATCCTGAGTCTTTCTCTTTTTTACTATCTCTATTGATATTTCTTCATCTCCTGAAAGAACTATACTCTTAGATGTAAGTGAATGCGGTGACACCGGCGTAATTACAATCAGCTTCGCCGTAGGGCTTACTATAGGACCACCCGCCGACAGATTATATCCTGTAGAACCTGTAGGTGTTGCAACTACAACTCCATCTGCCTCATATGTATCAAGCAGACTTCCACCTACACATACATTAAGCGCTATAAGTCTTGAAAATCCAGCCCGGCTTATTACTATATCATTTAGTGCTCTCTTGCAATATTCTGTACCATCAGCTTTTCTGACCACACCACTAATCATCATACGCTCTTCAATTGAAAAATCATCTGAAAGCAGTCTGTCCAATATAGTATTAAGACATGATACCTCACCCTCTGTAAGGAAACCTACTGTTCCAAGATTAATTCCATATAATGGTATATCTATATCCTCTGTTGCACCAGCCACCCTTAGAAGTGTTCCATCCCCACCTAATACAAGTATACATTCAGTATCAGATATAAAATCTTCTGTTATGCAGCTGCTGCTTCCAAAATCAAGGCAATCGACTATCCGGCTGCTTCCGCCTTTGCTGCATATGTAATCATGTATTTTTTTTGTAATATTAAGTTCTGCATCCTTTTCAGTATTCACTGCAATAAGATATTTTTTCATATGTTATGCTTCCTGCTCCCTGCTTAAAGCTGTGTGTGACTCTTCAACAATTGCCTTTATATCAAATTTTATATTATCCCTGTTCTGATCTTTTGTTATATAAAGCAAATACTCAATATTTCCTTCCGGTCCCTTTATAGGCGAATACGAAAGTGCAAGCGGCTTAAATCCAATATTCTCAGCATAATCAACTATCTGCTCAACTACCTCCATATGAACCTGCTTATCACGAACAACACCCTTCTTGCCAACCTTTTCCCTGCCGGCTTCAAACTGGGGTTTAATAAGACATACTATCTCGCCATTCTCTGTCAAAAGCTCCTTTACAGCCGGAAGTACCTTTGTAAGAGAAATAAATGATACATCTATAGATGCAAATTCTATTCTGTCATCTATATCATCAGGTGTAACATATCTGATATTTGTTTTCTCCATACAGACAACACGCTCATCATTTCGAAGCTTCCATGCAAGTTGTCCATGTCCTACATCGACAGCATATACCTTAACTGCTCCGTTTTGCAGCATACAATCTGTAAAACCGCCTGTTGAAGCACCTACATCCATAGCAATTTTCCCATTTAAGGAAACGCCGAAACTATCCATAGCTTTTTCAAGCTTCAATCCTCCGCGGCTTACATATTTTAAGGTATTTCCTCTCACCTCAATATTTGCATTTACATCAAAAACAGAACCGGCCTTATCCTCTTTATTATTATCTACATAAACTATTCCTGACATAATAACAGCTTTTGCCTTTTCACGCGACTGCGCCAGTCCTCTATTTACCAAAAGTACATCTAATCTTTCTTTCATCTCTATATTCCCATATGCTTATTTTTCACTATCAAAATCTATCATATCACACAACTTATCATAAACAGAATCGCAATCCAGTTTAAGCAGTTTCATAAGTTCGCTTACCTTACCCTGACGTACAAATGTATCATCTATGGCAGCCGTATATACACGCACATCATAGTCTTTCTCAACTATATACTCCTCTACCATAGAGCCATAACCACCATGCTTAATACCATCCTCCATAATAATAATAATCTTATGCTCTGCTGCCAGTTTATCTATCAATTCGGTATCTATCGGTTTTACAAATCTTGCATTTACCAATGTAATCTCTCTGCGCACATCAAGGCACCTGTTATATAATTTCTCAGCCTCAACGACCATATCTCCGACAGCTATAACAGCTATATCTTTTCCATTGCATATGATTTCGCTCTTTCCGTACTCAATAGGTGTCTGTTTATTTCTTAAACCATAATAAGCCTCACCCCTTGCATACTTGATAGCAACAGGTCCATCATAGTCTACAGCCCATTCCATTGCCTTAGTCAGTTCATATCTGTTCTTTGGTGCTATAACAACAAGATTAGGTATATGTGACAGATATGCAGTATCAAATATTCCCTGATGTGTCTCTCCATCTGCACCAACAAGGCCGGATCTGTCTATAGCAAATATAACATGAAGCTTTTGCAGACATACATCATGAAGTATCTGGTCATAAGCTCGCTGAAGAAATGAAGAATATATTGCAACTACCGGTATAAGACCTGACGCTGCCAATCCTGCTGCAAATGTCACAGCATGCTCCTCTGCAATTCCTACATCATATGCCCTTTCCGGAAACTCTTTTGCAAATAACGAAACACCCGTCCCTTTACCCATAGCTGCAGTTATTGCAACTATCTCTGAATGTTTATGTCCAAGTTCAACAAGCTTACGTGCAAATACACCTGTATAGGATAAATTCTTCTGTTTATTAATTGTTTTACCTGTTTCTATGTTAAATGGTTCTATTCCATGGAAATAGCTTGGATATCTCTCCGCATAACCATAGCCCTTTCCTTTTATTGTCTTTACATGAACTAATATAGGCCGGTCTAACTGCAAAGCCTTTCTGAAAGTAGTCTCCATCAGTTCAATATCATGACCATCTATAGGTCCTATATATGTTACTCCAAGCTCTTCAAAGAACATACCCGGAACAAGCATCTGTTTAATAGAATCTTTCGAACGCTTAATTCCCCTAGCAAGCTTTTCACCTGCTACAGGTATATGCATAAGTGCTTTCTCAACATGCCCTTTAAAATCATTATACTGCTGTCCGACTCTAAGCTCATTCAGATATTTTGACATTCCACCAACATTCTGGTCTATAGACATATCATTATCATTTAATATAACAAGACAGCCTGTCTTGATACTTGCCATATTATTAATAGCTTCAAATACCATACCACCTGTAAAAGCTCCATCGCCAATTACCGCAGCTATCTTCTCATCTGTCCCTTTTATACTTCTGGCACATGCCATACCAAGAGCAGCAGATATAGATGTTGAACTATGTCCTGTA
>JBJEMQ010000420.1:0-4423 GCA_051879755.1 Coprococcus sp.
CTTATGAAATGAAAATAAAGGGAACAGCCTTTGTTTTTTATTGCATAAAGCTTGGATTTATATTTTTGCTGCTTACAGGCGTTGGATATATGAATATGTATACGGTATCTGTCAAAGAGAAAATAGTTATACAGCTTGAGCTGGATGGAGATGAAAAATCAGCAGGTACGATTAGTGGAGTTATATCAGATATCAGGCAGGGAACAACAGGTTATAAGGTGTATGTAAATTGTAATATGATAGAGGCTGAAACAATATCAGGAAATATGGTTTATAGAGGAAATGTAAAAACATGTGTATATATGCAGAATGTGGATGAACTGAAAATAGGGCAACATGTTGTGATAATGGGGGATATTAGCTGCCCTTCTTCACCGACTAATCCGGGTCAGTTTAATGAAAAGGAATACTATAGAAACAGAGGTGTTTATTTTCTGGTTTATGATGGTATTATTCTGGAAAATGGTTCATCTTACAATCATATAAAACAGTCACTTTATATGCTTAGAAATAAGACATCTGACATAATAGAAAGTGCATTTTCATCTTATGCCGGTGGCATAGTGAGAGCTATGCTGCTTGGAGATAAGACTGATATAGATAAAGATACGAAACAATTATACCGTATAAATGGAATAGCTCATATATTGGCTATTTCGGGACTTCATATTGCATTGCTTGGAATGAACTTGTTTAGAAAACTAAGGAAGTGCATAGGTTCCTATTGGATATCGGGAATTGTGTCGGTGGCTGTTATTATTATGTATGGGATAGTTACAGGTTTTTCCGTTTCGACTGTACGGGCTATTATTATGCTGGTTATAGATATAGCAGGTATGGTGATTGGAAGAAGCTCAGATATGCTGACATCCATGGGGCTTGCTTGTGTAGTTTTGTGTATTATGAATCCGTATATTATAAAGGATGCAGGTTTTCTATTATCATTTGGAGCGATATATGGAATAGCAGTTGTATTTCCTATGTTAAAGTCGATTGCAGGCAGATTAGCCGAAAAACGAATTATATCTGCAGTTATCTTAAGTTTATCCATAAATCTTGTGACAACTCCAATAATCATTTACTTTTATTATGAGTTTCCGCTATATGGAATACTAATTAATCTTATTGTTGTTCCATGTGTGGAAATTATTCTGGTAATGAGCATAATTTCTATAACAACAGGCTTCTTTTTTATTTCATTTGCGAGATTTGCGGCATTTCCTGTTAAATGTATATTGCTATTTTATAATGTGATATGCAGATTGTTTGAAAGTTTTCCTTACAGCAGCATAAATGTTGGGCATATTGAGGTATGGATTATTGTTTTTTATTATATATGGCTTATGGCTTTATTATGCGGGATTGTATTACTTAAGTCATGGTGTCGGGAGAATGTAAAATACAGAAACAGTAATAAACACACATGCGATACGGAAGCTTTACAAGGAAATAGTACAGGAATATGGTTAAAAATTGTTTTTGGGGTGTTGTTTTCGATAATTGCATCAATAGTTTTTATCATATGTGCATTCAGATATTTTAATCCTCGTTTCAGAATGGTATTTCTTGATGTCGGACAGGGCGATGGCATATTGATTTCAACAGAGATGGGTACAAATATACTAATTGATGGTGGTTCAAGCAGTAATGATAAATTGGGAGAATATATTATACTTCCGGCAATAAAATATTACGGCATGAGCAGCCTTGACTATGTATTTGTAAGTCACGGAGATGAGGACCATATATCAGGTATAAAATATCTTATAAGTACAGACCATCTTGGGGTAACAATAGAAAATCTTGTTATAGCAGAGTATGCTTACAAGGATTCCCTTAATGAACTTATATCCATGGCAGAGGAAAAGGGAATAAATGTTATTTCTATTAAAGCGGGAGATGTATTTGAAGAAGGTGTGAATAAAGAGTGGATATCGGGTGAAAAAGAAAATGATGATAAGGGATTTAGTATAAGCTGTCTATATCCGTCAAGCTTGTCAACAGCTGAAAATGCAAATGATTTGTCTCTTGTTTTAAAGCTGGAGACAGATAATATGTCGGCATTATTTACAGGGGATATAGGGCTCGGTGCAGAACAGGAGCTTATGGAAAAAAATTGTAATCTTGACTGTGATATATTGAAGGTAGCGCATCATGGTTCTAAGTATTCTACCGGAGAAGCCTTTATTTCAGCCTGTACACCTGATTATGCGGTTATATCATGTGGAGCATATAATTTCTATGGACATCCGCATAAGGAGACATTGGACAGACTGGAGGACGTTGATGTGGACTTATATAGAACTGATGAATCTGGGGCGATTGAGCTTATGATGACGAATCATCAAGTCCAGATTTATACATATGGGGATAGGTAGGATTGTATTCTGGAATGGAAAGTAAGTGACGGGGCATAAAGAAGAAAAAAGCAGAAATATGCCCCGGAGTGCAGTTGGTGACGGGGCATAAAGAAGAAAAAATAAGAAATATACCCCGGATGGCAGTAAGTGACGGGGCATAAAGAAGAAAAAAGCAGAAATATGCCCCGGATGGCAGCCAGTGATGGTGCATAAAGAAGAAAAAATAAGAAATATGCCCCGGAGTGCAGCCTGTGACGGGGCATAAAGAAGAAAAAAGCAGAAATATGCCCCGGATGGCAGTAAGTGACGGGGCATAAAGAAGAAAAAATAAGAAATATACCCTGAAGGGAATAAGAATCTTAATAAAAATAGGAAAGAGGTAGTGTTATGAAGATAAAGTGTGCTGATATAAAGCGAAATAAAGAAGAAATAATCAAAGAACTCGAAAAAATAGCATGTTTGGAAAAGAGATTTCCAAAGGGAGAACTTATATGTACGAAAAACAATGACCGCTATAAGTGGCTGGTGAAAGAGCAAAAAGAAACTTCTTATTTGCCTAAGAGTAAAAGGAAATTTGCGGAAGATTTAGCAATAAAAAAATATTATGAATATAAAAAGCGAGAATTGCAGTCAGTTCTGTCTGCTTGTGAAGCATATTTGAAAAAAATGAAGACAGAGGAAGGTAAGACAGAACAATTGCTATATCATCCTGAATATGGGAAATTGCTTGAGAAATATTTTATGCCGTTAAATGAAGAATTAAAGAATTGGCAAAACTCCGAATATGAAACATGTAACAAGCATGAGGAAAATTTGAAAATAAAGGGTACACAAGGGAAGATGTTAAGGTCAAAATCGGAAGCAATTATTGATATGCTGCTTTATAAGAATAGGATTCCATTCCGATATGAAGAAAAGCTTGTACTGGATGGTATAACTTTATATCCGGATTTTGTAATTAGACATCCAATGACGGGAGAATATTATTATTGGGAGCATTTTGGAATGATGGATGAAGAAGATTATAGAAGTCACGCATGCAATAAGATTAATATATATTGCAAAAATGGAATTTTACCCTTTGTAAATTTGATAATGACCTTTGAAACAAAAAAACAGCCGTTAAGCATAGAACGAGTTGAAATGATTATACAAGAGTTTTTTATAACAGAATTGGTTTGAAATCATGAAAGATACTCTTTCTTTTGTTAGACTGTGGCAAAGAGCATTTGCAGGAGAACTTAGCAAAGGAATTTCTAACTCATAAGCAGGTAGTGAACAATGGTGAGGTGCCACAGTATTATGTGGAGAGACTCCATGAAAACATTGTAAATGCTGACCAGTTCGACCAGGTTTAGGCAGAAATCTTAAGGCATAAAGGAATGCAGAAGTACAGTGGAGTTGGATTATTTTCTTCCATAATAAAGTGTGGAGAATGTGGCTCTTGGTATGGAGTCAAGGACTGGCATTCCAATGACAAGTACAGAAAGGTATTTACAAGTGCAATAATAAGTATTCCGATGGTTGCAAGCGCAAAACGATACACATTAAATAGGACAAGTTAAAGAAATTGTTCATCAAGGCGGCCAACGAATTATTTTCTGAAAGGAATGAGATTCTAGCCAACACCAAAGTTATGATGGAAATGGTCTGTGAGCTGGACTCGCTTGATAGGGATTTACAGGATAGTATCACAGAACTTAATATCATCTCGGATCAGATGCAGATTGCCATTGCAGAGAACAGCCGGGTGGCATTTGACCAAGAAGAGTAAGAAAAACGTTATGCCGAACTTACGCCAAGGTATGAAAAGGCAAAGGCTGGATACGATGACATCGCAGAGCAGATTGAATCCAAAAAGGCGAAGAGAGAGTTGTTCAAAGGGTTCGTTCGAACTTTGGAAAAGCAGGACGGCTTAACTTACGAGTTCGATGCCGGGATTTGGAGTAGCCTTGTGCAGGAAGTGATTGTGAAAGCGAAAGGTGATATTACATTCGTTTTCAAGAACGGATTTGATGGGAGAGTATAGAGATGGGAGTTGATGGCACTTGGGCAGAAATGCT
>JBJEMQ010000421.1:0-4412 GCA_051879755.1 Coprococcus sp.
CGAAGGGATATATGGAAGAAGGTATTATAGATTCCTGCAATGCAAATGATATAAGTATATGTGGTGAAAATGTTGAAAAGTTCAGTATAGATAGTATAGAATATGCGCTGCTTCCGGCCTGGTTCATGACATTTTGGTATAAGGGAGAACTTTATACTATTCTTGTAAATGGCCAGACAGGAAAAGTTGTGGGCAATGTACCTGTTAATGATACTAAGATAAAAGTAAACTTTTCAGTTATGGCAGTTTTGTTTGCAATAATGATAATGATTTTTTCAGCCTTTATGGGGTATATGTTTATGCATGCAGATGGCTCAAAATCAGGGGGCAGGATATTCATGATATATATGATCGTAATATCATCCTGTTACTATTTCTATAATAGATGGCTGAAGAAATATAATAAGCATAATATGGACAAAGAAAGATTAAAGTCAAGTGTTACATTGGGTTATGTAAGGGAGAGACAGGATAAAACATGGATACGATAGTTATTTTTATATTTGTAATAATTGGGATGATCTGTGGAGGGATGCTCGGAGTGGGCATAGTTATGAAGAATGTGGGGACATCTAATGATATAGGCGATTACGAGGGAAAAGCTTGTGATTTTAAGGTATATGGCAGTGAACATATTCTGGTGCAAGAGGATAAACATAGAGTACTTGGAATGTCTAAGGATAATTATAAGCTTTAGAGGTTATGAAAAGATTGCAGGTAGTACGGGAGGTAAGGCAGATGAATAATACTGAGATTTTTCTTGATAAATATAAGCAGTTAGAAAATCTGGCAATTAATGAATACAGGCTTCCGCCTGATGGTTCGGCTGTTGCAAAGCTGGAGAAGAAAAGTGAGTTTAAGGATATCCGGTTTGAGCTTAATTATTGCAGAGAGGTAAGAAACCTGCTGCAGCATAATCAGAGACTTGATGAAGAGTTTGCAGTTGAGCCGGGAACAAAGATGATAGAACTGCTTGATTCTGTTATTGAGATGATAAAGAATCCTGTCAGATGCAGTGATGTCGGAGTTCCGTATAGTCAATTAGTGTGGAGGGCACCTGATGATCTTGTAATGCCGACTATCAGACTGATGAATGACAGAAATATATCTCATGTGCCTATTTTAGATGGCAGACGTGTGGTTGGAGATTTTAGTGATAATTGTGTGTTCCCGTTTCTTCTTGGAGATACAGGTGCGAAGCTTGATGAAAATACGAGATTTCGTGATTTGCAGCAGTATCTTGATTTAAATTCGCATCCTTCGGAGGTATTTAAGTTTGTGGCAGCAGATACGAAGTTGACACAAGTAGAGAAGTTATACGAGGAAGCAAGAAATAAACATGAAAGAATAGGAATGGTATTTCTTACAGAAACCGGAAGACCGGATGAGCGATTGCTGGGTGTTCTTACTTCGTGGCTTATAGTAGGTAAATAAATAATAAAAGACTGCCAAAGGCAGTCTTTTATTATTTATTAAATATTTCCGCTTTTATAAGAAAGACATTTCTTATGAAAGTGGTGGTCTCTTCAGTTGTTCATCTAATTCTGAGTGGTCAATAACTTTTGTTTTGGTCTTTTTAATTTTTTCTTTACGTCTTCTATTACTGCTCATAAATATCTTCTTTATAATCAGGTATATAATAATTAAAATAATACCTATGGAAATAAGTATTACGGAAATACCATAATTATCAAGTATTTTATCAATAAAGTTATAATTACTCTTTTGCCATATATTTCCATTTTCCAATTCGGAACGTATCTTTGCTATAGAATATTCTGTTCCATTACACTTTGGAATGCTTGGAAGCCATGTTGTAGTAGGCAGTGTAAGACTGGTTTTCATAGCAGCAGCCTTTTCTGTAGTTATATTAAAGTAATCATACATAAGAACATCTTTGCCTATTGTAGTTTCAGGGTCATCAAGTGCAAGATCTATCAGATACCATTCACCATTTAGATAAACCTGATTCCAGGCAGTTGTAGTTTCTTTATCAGATGTTTTTTCTATTTCTTTTTCATTACCTTCTACATATATACAAGGAATACCCATGCGGTCCATAATAGCTTTAAATGCTTTTGCATATCCATATGAGACAGCACTTTTATATTTTGAATTAAATATACCATCTGCTGTGAAAGCCCATACATTTTCATCATCCATCTTTGAAATATCATTTCTATAATAAACATCATTGATGATGGCATTATGTATAAGATAAACTTTCATATAATCAGAAAGATTAGCATCTACAGAGTTAATATAATCATCTATGGTAACGTCAATATTATTTTTAATTACCTGTCTTGAAGAGCCGTTTGCATACATATTATAACACTTAATGGTAAGGAGATAATATGTAAGACCGGCATCTGAGGTACTTGATATGCAGTTATAGTCTGCTGACATCCAGAAATATTCAGGATGGTCTGCAAGAACAGATGTTACAACCCTTTTAATTCCTGCATCGCCAATAACATCCCAGTCCTTTTTTGAAACAGAAAGAGTAAATGCAGTATAATATCCTGCATCGGTATATTCACCATTTGTATTTGAATTGTGAAAACTGTTTGCAGCCTGATTAACCTGGTTATAGACGTTACGATATGCATCATTATCAAAAGTATCGTAATAATAACATGTTGCATCAATAGTATTTTTTTCAGATGAATCTGCCAAAGCTGACAATGGCGCAACACTAAATGATATAAGTGACAGTATCGATAAAATTAACAATAGTATTTTTTTCTTCATAATATGGGACACCCCTTCTCCTCTTATCTTAACTTGTATATGAATAGAATATACAGTAATCTTACTATACTCGATAATCATACCATAGTATGCGGAATTACGCTAGTATAAATAATTAACAAATGTAAGTATTTCTTTTAATATTGCATTTATTATCATAATAAATATGTTATTATATCAGACAGGAAACATTTTTTTCAGAAATATCAAATATTTTTAACAATGGAGAATAAGAAGAATATGAATGACAACAAAAAAGATAGTGTACATATTCTGCTGGCAGCAGTGAATGCAAAATACATTCACTCAAATCTGGCGGTATATTCTTTGCAGGCATATGGAAGAAAAAAAGGGTTAGACACGGAGCTTGCAGAGTATACAATCAATCAGCAGTTTGAAATAGTTTTGCGTGATATCTACAATCGGAAACCGGAGGTACTTTGTTTTTCCTGTTATATCTGGAATATAGAGTATGTGAAGGAACTTGTAACGGAATTTCATAAGCTTAAACCCAAGGTGCCAATATGGCTTGGAGGACCGGAAGTATCATTTCGCACAGAAGAATTTCTGATTGATAATCCGTCGGTGACCGGAATTATAGTGGGAGAGGGTGAGAAAACATTTTCCTTATTGTGCAGATACTATCAGAATACGACAGATGCGTGCAAATTGCAGGATATACCGGGACTTACGTGGAGAGATGGACAAGGTAATATCCATGTGAATCAGGCAGCAGCACCGCTTTCGATGGATGAACTTCCATTTTGTTATGAAAATCTTGAACAGTTTGCGAATAGAATTATATACTATGAATCAAGTCGTGGATGTCCATTTTCGTGTTCGTACTGTTTGTCATCAGTGGACAAGCATCTGCGTATGCGAAGCCTGTCACTTGTATACCGGGAGCTTCAGTTCTTTTTGGACCATCGTGTGCCACAGGTGAAATTCGTGGACAGAACATTTAACTGTAATCATGAACACGCAATTGGAATATGGAGATATATTGCAGAACATGATAATGGCGTGACGAATTTTCATTTTGAGGTGTCGGCAGATTTGTTAAATGAAGAAGAGCTTTGTATACTGGCTGGTATGCGGCCGGGATTGGTACAGCTTGAGATTGGTGTACAGTCAACAAATGCGGATACTATTCACGAGATTCGCAGGACTATGAATCTGGAACGGTTAAAAGAGGTGGTTCTGCGTGTGAAAGCAGGTGGAAATATTCATCAGCATCTGGATTTGATTGCGGGACTTCCATTTGAGGGATATGATTCATTTTGCGGTTCATTTGATGAGATATACAGACTAAAGCCGGAACAGTTACAACTTGGATTCCTGAAGGTGTTAAATGGTTCCCATATGTATGATATGGCAGAAGAATATCAGTTGTTATACAGAAATAAGCCGCCATATGAGGTAATGCAGAGTAAGTGGTTATCCTATGATGAATTGCAACGCATAAAGCTGGTAGAGGCAATGCTTGAAATTTATTATAATAGCGGACAGTTTCTGCGGACACTGACGGTTTTGGAACGGAGGTTTTACAGTCCGTTTATGATGTATCTGCAATTGGCATATTATTACAGAGAGCACGGACTCGAGGAGATGAATCATACACGTCTTGCCCGCGCTGAAATCCTGTATGATTTTGCAGT
>JBJEMQ010000422.1:0-4407 GCA_051879755.1 Coprococcus sp.
GAGCCGGAACATAAAGACCTGTATGGTGAGGCTTTAGTATTTGAGCTATATATCCGTGAGAAGGTAAAGGCGAGACCGAAATGGGCATCTGATTTGTCTGTCTATAACCGACAGATTGGACGCACGCTGCATGATATGGGTTATGACAGGAAATATTGTCATGCGGAATTGTTTCATTATGGCGTTTCACTTATCAATCCCCGGGATATGCTGCAGGATATTGATGAGATTGGATATACTGAAGAGGCACAGTGGATTTTATTTGATTATGAGAAACGGAATCCGTTAAGCAGAGAAGCAGAAATCAGAAAACTAGAAATATAAAAAGGGAGATGTGAATATGGCTGTATCAAGTTGTGATTTATGTGCACATTATGTATATGATGAAGAAGAGGATTTTTATGAATGTATGGTAAATATGGACGAAGATGATTATGGGCGGTTTATTACAAGCGCATATGAAAGCTGTCCGTATTTTCAGTTGGATGATGAATATAAAGTAGTAAGAAAACAGATGTAGGGCATCCCTACATCTGTTGGTTTGCAAATTGTTCTGCCAGATCTGTAAGATAAATATATCGTTCCATAAGATAATCCAGCCGCTCTTCAAGCTGCGCTTTTTCCTCCATAAGCCGGTTAAGCTTTGCAAAATCAGTAGCAGATTCTTCTATGGCTGTATCTATGACGTCAAGCTCAGTTTCTATTTTCTCTATATCGGATTCTATTGTGTCATATTCCCGTTGTTCTTTAAAAGAAAATTTTTTCTTAACAGACGTTTTTGGGGCAATAGCCTTTGAGGCTTCCGGTTTACTTTTTACAGGTTCTGATTGAAAAGAGCTGTTAGAACTATTTGCAAATGAACCATATTGAAGATAGTAATCGGTATAACTGCCTTCAAATTGGGAGATATGTCCGTTGCCATCAAAAACAAAGAGCTTTCTGGCTACTCTGTCTAAAAAGTATCTGTCGTGTGAAACGGCAATCAATATTCCTTGAAAATTATCCAGATAATCTTCAAGTATACATAATGTAGATATATCCAGGTCATTTGTAGGCTCATCGAGTATAAGTACATTTGGTGATGAGACAAGTACCTTGAGCAGATATAAACGGCGTTTTTCACCACCTGACAGTTTGCCAATCTTCTGATATTGAAGTGTGGAGTTAAATAAAAATTGCTCGCACATGGAAGCTGCAGATATATAACCATCGGTAGTTTTTATAAATTCTGCTGTTTCCTTGACATAATCAATTACTCGCATATTTTCATCCAGGGCTTCATTTTCCTGAGAAAAATATCCTATTCGTACAGTATCTCCTATTTCAATATAACCGGAATCCGGTTTTGTAATTCCTGTAATAAGTTTCATAAGGGTAGATTTTCCACATCCGTTAGGACCGGTAATGCCAATCCTGTCTGTACGCAAAAAATTGTATGAAAAGTCTGCTATAACGGGTGGATTTGTATCCCATGCCTTGTTTATGTCATGTATTTCTATAGTTTTGTTACCAAGCCGGCTGGATATAGAATTCATGTTTACAGACTGGTCTGCTTTAATCAGCTCTTCTGCTGCTAATGCTTCATATCTTTTTATATGTGCTTTTTGCTTGGTACTTCTGGCACGAGCCCCACGTCTTATCCATGCTATTTCTTTACGCAGGATATTCTGATGTTTTCGTTCTGTAGCGAGGGCAATATTTTCACGTTCTGCCTTGAGTGTAAGATAACCTTCATAATTTTCATTGTAGCTGTAGATTTTTCCTTTATCTATTTCAACTATTTTGTTGCATACCCTGTCCAGAAAATATCTGTCATGGGTAACCATAACAAGTGCTCCTTTATAATTGTTCAGATAATTTTCCAGATATTCAGTCATATCATTATCAAGGTGGTTAGTTGGTTCATCTAACACAAGAATATCACATGGTGAGAGAAGTGCTGCAGCAAGTGCGACTTTCTTTTTTTGACCGCCGGAGAGTGTTCCGGTAGATATATTTATGTCATTAAAACCCAGCCTGTTAAGCAGGGATTTTGCATCACCCTCTATTGTCCATTTGTTGTATTCTGTAGAATTTGCAGTAACAACATAATCATATATTGTTTTGTTATCAGAGAAATCAGGCATCTGTGGTAAATACTTTATAACTATGTTTGACCCCTTTATTACCTGTCCCTTGTCACATTCATCAATACCGCTTATGAGCTTGAGTAAAGTGGATTTACCCGTACCGTTTATTCCGATTATACCTATTTTTTCGCCGGAGTTTACTGAGAAATCGGTACAGTCAAAAAGTATTTTATCTGTGTATGCCTTTGAAAATTCTTTCATTGTAAGCAGATTCATAAATAATCACCAAGTCCTTTGTAAATTAACCTTTATTTTAATGGTAGTGTGTTTATTCGTCAAGAATAACCCAATGCAGGCAATCTTTAAAAATTTTGTTGATTTTATTTATTTAATATTGGGAAAAATTAAGCTGAACAAAGGCATATACTTAATTTTATAAAGAAAAATGTAAAAAAAAATAAAAAAATTCTACAAATTACTATTTGACAAATGATATGTAAATGATGTATAACACATGATGTCAATTAGATTCAACACATACGGAGGTGCATTATTATGATGAATACTACGGACGTGAAGGTAAAACTTGATTCTGTTGATGAGGTGCAGAGATTTGTAGATACTATGAGAAGCTACGAAGGAGACGTAGATGTATTTGCAGCAAACAAAAACTATGTAGTGGATGGAAAATCGATTCTGGGTGTTGTAAGTCTGGGATTGGAGCATGATTTGACAGTAAGATTGTATGATGGTATATCATCTGCTTTTATGGACAGTCTTCAGCCATTTCTTGCAGCAGCATAATATTACATTTTTTGGCAGTCAATTTTGATATGTGAGTCGTTGACACAACTCTTTTACAGGTGGTAAAATATCTAGATGGAAGAGATTAAAAACAGGGGGCAATAACGATGCAGATAACAGAAATGAAGGCCAAACTTAATACTGTTGAAGAGGTTAAGACTTTTGTTGCTTACCTTAATCAGTTTCCAAATGATGTAGATGTTTCTACATCACAATATGTTGTTGATGGAAAGTCTATATTGGGTGTATACAGCCTGAGTTTAGCATTACCATTAACTGTGAAGTTTCATGGGGAAGTTTCTCCTGAACTGATGGATAAACTTAATCAGTTTAAGGTGACTGATTAGAAGAAATAGTATTACATCAAACCATAACAAGACGTTTATATTTATATAAGTTTTGTTATGGTTTTTTGTTTATTTATAATAATAAAAATTGCTCCGGCAATATGCTTTCGAAACGGAGTGAGGGATTATGCGATAGGACAGGGGGATGCAAAATTATGATTTACGAAAAGGAAACAGGACTTGAATACCATATAAAAACAAGTAAAGATATGATAGGCGAATATGTTATATTGCCGGGGGATCCCAAGAGATGTGCCAAGATAGCCGCATATTTTGATGATGCCGTACTTGTAGCGGACAACAGGGAATTTGTAACATATACCGGTTTTTTGAATGGGGTTAAGGTCAGTGTTACATCTACAGGAATAGGGGGACCTTCAGCAGCCATTGCTCTTGAGGAGCTGGTTCATTGTGGTGCACATACATTTATAAGAGTTGGGACATGCGGAGGTATACAGACAGAGATAATAGGTGGGGATATAGTGATTGCTACAGGTGCAGTCCGTATGGAGGGGACATCTAAGGAATATGCTCCTATAGAATTTCCTGCAGTAGCCAATATTGATATTGTAAATGCATTATGTGACAGTGCAAAAGCAATGAAGATTAATTTTCATACAGGAGTTGTACAGAGTAAAGATTCTTTCTATGGACAGCATAATCCATCATCAAAGCCTGTCGGATACGAGCTGGAAAATAAATGGGAGGCATGGAAACGTCTGGGATGTCTTGCATCAGAGATGGAGTCGGCAGCACTGTTTGTAGCCGGTTCATCACTCAAGGTCAGGGTCGGAGCATGCTACCTTGTTGTAGGTAATCAGGAGAGGGCGGCAGCAGGACTTGACAATCCCGAGGCTCATGATACTGACCTTGCTGTGAAACTTTCAATAGAGGCAATAAAAAAGCTTATCTAGAATTTGAAAACTTTTCCTATTTCCGGAGTATAGTTTTCTATGTAATCAAGAATTGCTGAGGCATCATTCATAACCACATATATTTCATTTGTTGCGTTGCTCATAAAGCCTTTATCAGCAGTTTCTTTCATCATGTCAAGCAATGTATTATAGAAGCCATTTATATTAAATATTACAATGGCTTTGCCATGGCGGCCTAATTGCTTAAGTGTAAGAATTTCAAAGAATTCCTCAAAGGTTCCGATGCCGCCCGGAACCATAATAAATGCATCT
>JBJEMQ010000423.1:0-4382 GCA_051879755.1 Coprococcus sp.
CTGTAGGTGTTCGGGATTATATTTTAGTCTGAACACGAAGACGATGTGGGATGGATTTTATACACCGCACAGAGAGGCGCACGATCCGATTCATAATGACGATATCATATACACGCCGGGAGTGACAGTATTTAAGACAGATACTGCGAATCCGAAGCTTATGCCGGAGAAGGATTGGTATGATGTGGATGTTATCACCTGTGCGGCACCGAATTTAAGAAGCAGACCGAGTAATCCTTATAATTCCGGAGATGGACAGCAGGCGATTACAGTTCGGGATGATGAGCTGCTTGCCTTGCATGAGAAGCGGCTGCGAAGAATTCTGGATGTGGCAGTTACAGAAGGTGCGGCTGCGATTGTTCTCGGAGCTTTTGGGTGCGGTGCATTTGCCAATAAGCCGGGTGTGGTTGCAAGGGCGGCAAAAAATGTGATTGCGGATTACATGCATGCCTTTCGGAATATTGAGTTTGCGGTCTATTGCAGTCCGCGGGATGACAGTAATTTCCGCACATTTCATAGCATATTGAAGGGATAAGTTATATTCAGTTTAGGTGAGGTGACAGATAACATGCCAATAAAAGACGATCTTGGCGTCCGGATGAAAAGCTTTTATGAGGAGATTTCAAAGACAAAGCTGATGCGGCGTACACCGGTGATAATTCGGATTGACGGAAAAGCGTTTCATACATTTACAAGGGGCTTCGAAAAGCCCTTTGACGATATCCTGATTCGTACTATGCAGGAGACAACAAAATATCTTTGTGAGAATATACAGGGCTGTGTACTTGGTTATACGCAGTCGGACGAGATATCGCTGGTTCTTGTGGATTATCAGAAGTTTGAGACATCCGCATGGTTTGACTACGAAGTCCAGAAGATGTGCAGCATATCCGCCAGCATGGCAACGATGGCATTCAACAGATTTTTTGCAGAAAATACATTGGATATTCGGACATCGGATGCGCAATCGGGTGCAAAAAAATCCTTGGGTGCTGTTTACGAGGCGGCAGTAAAAAAAGGTGCCATGTTTGATGCAAGGGTGTTTAATATTCCGAAGGAGGAAGTGACGAACTGTATCTATTGGCGACAGCTTGATGCAAGCAGAAACAGTATTCAGATGCTTGGACAGGCGCATTTTAGCCACAAGGAATTACAGCACAAATCCCAAAATGATATTCAGGATATGCTGATGCTGCAGAAAGGAGTCAATTGGAACGATCTGCCGGTACATAAAAAAAGAGGAACCTGTGTCATTAGGACATACGAGCCAGAGACTGTAAAGAATCTGGACACTGATGGAACGACAGAGACAGAAAATACAATCATGCATGCCCGGTGGTTCATCGATGAAGACATTCCAATCTTCAAAGGTGAAGGAAGAAATTATATAGAATCGTTAGTGATAGTGGGGGATTAAGGTTTATCCTCTGCCCGAAAGAAGGAATTGCAAGAAAAGGCAGTTCCTTCTTTCGTATTTTCCAATATACTAAAAAAACAGAAAATATATAAAAAATTTACATGAAGGATTTACAATAAAACCATGAAAAATGAAAATTCGACGTCGGTAAAATACTTTAATCTGTACATGATATTTTCAGTTTATCAAATTTATTCAGAATTAGCTACCAACCTGAATTTGCATTTGAGCAACCTGAATTTGCATTTATTATTATAAGCTTCTGTTCACCAACGCCACAGGGCAGTTACAAGCTCCGACATCTATAGGTCGGGTTAATTGACTGAAAAACGGTTCTGTATTGGGAATATTGCAAAACAATCAGGCAGTTTTGGGGACAATCAGGTATATATTATTAAAATAAGAAACTCCCTTTTGTATAATCACTTCAAGTGCAGAGAATATGCAAAAGAACTGGTCATGGGTGCATCAGTAATGGCAACAGTGTTGAGACAAAGACCAATGCTGTGTATCCAATATGTGGGACAGGTCGGTTTTTTTATGGCACTTATCTGGTTTGTTTCAGAATTTGCCCGTATGTTAATTCCGGTATGGGTGTATGTATTGGAAGCAGTATGTAATACTTTTGTCCTTCTGGGAGTGTTTACTGCAGAAAAACATAGTTTTTTCTACACATCCATGACGATAAGGACAGATGGAATGTACAATAGTGCTCAGGCCTTGGAATATCACTGCCAGAGTCATCACATAAGTAAATCAGCATAGGAAATCGCCCCTTTTATCAAATCGCATAATAGATTTTTATAAAGTATAACATAAATTTTGGCTTTTTAAATCAATAAATTTAGTGACTCATGTCTCCCTGACTCACAAACTGATTCTCTGATTTTGTTTTCGGGTTGACTTCACGTTATGGCTTGACTACAATCAAATCAGGGTAAAAATAGAGCCAAGGAACCTGTCCCTGTGTCTCATTAGAAAATTCTGAAAGGCGGAAACGGTTATGGCAGCGAATACGGAAATATGGGATTCAAATGAAAAAGCAATTGGTGAAATAATTAAAAAGAGGGAAATCGCCTGGAGAAATCCACGTCTTTTGCCTTTTGATATGGTAAAGGGAACATGCGAGCTTATTGTATCAGAGGAGGACATTGCTGATGCAGAATCGAGACTGGCCAGATTTGCCGATTTTATCGTAAATGAATTTCCGGAAACAGAAATTACAGGGGGCATAATAGAGTCACCCCTTATCGATATTGTAAAAATGCAGACAGAATTGGAAAAAATATACAAGTGCAAAGTTCCCGGAAGAATGATGCTGAAAATGGACAGCCACCTTGCAATCGCAGGTTCCGTAAAGGCAAGAGGCGGAATATATGAAGTGCTTAAACATGCGGAGGAGCTTGCGCTGGAACACAATATTATTAGGCAAGGTGAATCTTATGAAAAATTCTGCAAAAAAGAAATGAAGGATTTTTTAAGTCAGTATACGATTCAGGTTGGTTCTACGGGAAATCTGGGAATGGCAATCGGAATTATGAGTGCAGCCCTTGGATTTCATGTGATTGTCCATATGTCAGCGGATGCAAGACAGTGGAAAAAGGATCTTCTGCGCAGCAAAGGAGCAGTGGTTGTTGAGTACGAGCAAGACTACTCTAAGGCAGTAGAACAGGGAAGAAAACAGTCAGAAGAGGATGAGAGAAGCTATTTTGTAGATGATGAGAAGTCGGTAGATTTGTTCCTGGGATATGCTGTTGCAGCCAATCGACTTAAAAAGCAGTTATTTGAACAACAGGTCATAATAGATGAGACCCATCCACTTATAGTATACATCCCGGCTGGAGTTGGAGGAGCTCCGGGAGGAATAGCTTATGGACTTAAGATGATATATGGGGATAACGTACATTGCTTTTTTGTGGAACCTACTCAGTGTCCGTCAGTTCTGCTGGGCATTGCAACACAGAAGTTTGAAAAAGCAAATGTTCATGATTTTGAAATATCAGGCAAGACGGAGGCTGACGGTCTGGCATGTGCAAGTCCATCAGGTTTTGTGACTAGAATAATGACAAATCTGTTGTCTGGTGAATTTACGGTGGAAGATGAAAGGTTGTATGGTATCTTGAGAATGCTATACAAGACGGAGAATATCCAGATTGAGCCTTCAAGCTGTGCGGCATTTATCGGACCAATAAATCTGTGCAAAATGGAAGAGACAAGAAAGTACTGTGCAGAACATGGGCTTACACAGAATGTACTTGATGCGTCAACCCAGATTGTCTGGGCTACAGGCGGTATGCTTGTGCCGGATGATATTAAGGAAGAATACTTAAATCACAGGTAAGAGGTATTAAACGATGAATTTGAAAAAACATAAGATAATATTCCCCCATATCGGTCTTCGCATATTTAAGTCGGCGGTTGCGGTTTTATGCTGTTTTTTGTTTTATTATTTATTCCGGCCGGATGGGATAATATTCTATTCCCAGCTATCAGCACTCTGGTGTATTCAGTCTCAACGGGTAAATGGAATACAGAAAGCCTGCCAGAGAACTATAGGAACCGTAGTAGGCTGTCTGTTTGGTCTTATAGTGCTGCTGATAGATATCAACTTTATCAGTAAAAATCTTTTGGGAGACATGATATATGCATGTCTTGTATCTTTGTTTATCGTATTTGTGTTGTATGTTACGGTTATAATTAACCGCAAGGATGCATCATATTTTTCATGTGTTGTATTTTTAAGTATTGTCGTCAATCATATAGGAGATGGAAATCCCCTCTTGTTTGTATATGACCGTTTCATTGATACGATGATAGGCATAATTATAGCTATGCTTGTGAATAACCTCGGAATTCCAAGAAAAAAACAAAAGGATATACTGTTTGTATCAGGTATGGATGAGACTCTGATTTCTGATAAAGAGCAGCTTTCTCCATACAGTCAGGTGGAGATCAACCGCATGAT
>JBJEMQ010000424.1:0-4380 GCA_051879755.1 Coprococcus sp.
AAGTTTACAACTATATCAGGATGTTCTTCTTCAAACAGCTTATATACAGCTTCTCTATCACATATATCCGCCTTTACAAATCTAAAATTTGCATTATCCATTACAGAAGCTAATGTAGACAGATTACCCGCATAAGTCAGCTTGTCTAAACAGATAATCCGGTAATCCGGATATTTGTCAAGCATATGGAATATAAAATTACTTCCTATAAATCCGGCGCCACCGGTAACAATAATCGTCATTTATATGTACCTCTCTATCTTATATTCTTCATTTATGAATCAGTGCAGAACATCAATATATTTTCCATCCAGCACATCCTTCAGATATTGTCCGTATTGATTCTTCTTAAGCACTTCATAAACCTCAAGGACATCCTCTCTGCTAATCCATCCATTCAGATATGCTATTTCCTCCAGGCAGGCAATCTTACGATGCTGATGCTGCTCCACAGTTTTTACAAAGTTTGTTGCATCCACAAGGCTTTCATGTGTACCTGTATCAAGCCATGTGAATCCCTGACCAAGAAGCTCTACATTAAGTCTGCCTTTCTCCAGATATATTCTGTTCAAATCTGTTATCTCTAATTCACCTCGTGCAGAAGGTTTCAGATTCTTTGCATAATCAACTACACAATTGTCATAGAAATACAGTCCTGTTACACAATAATTACTTTTCGGTTTCTCCGGTTTTTCTTCGATAGAAATAGCATGTCCGTTATCGTCAAACTCAACAATGCCAAATCGTTCCGGGTCATCCACATAGTAACCAAATACTGTTGCGCCTTTTCCTGATTCTGCATTACTTACAGCCGCCTTAAGGCGCTCATTAAGACCGTGTCCTGCAAATATGTTGTCACCTAATACCATAGCTACACTATCATTGCCAATAAAGTCCGACCCGATTATAAACGCCTGCGCCAATCCATCCGGTGATGGCTGAATGGCATAGGTAAGATTCACACCAAACTGATGTCCATCTCCTAACAGCGATTCAAAACGTGGCGTATCCTGTGGTGTTGATATAATCAATATATCTCTGATGCCTGCATTCATCAGCACAGACATCGGATAATAAATCATCGGCTTATCGTAAATAGGAAGCAACTGCTTCGACGTTACCTTTGTCAAAGGATATAAACGGGTTCCCGAACCGCCTGCCAATATAATACCTTTCATATCACACTCTCCTCCTCTTTTTATCTGTCACGCATTTTATCTACTTTTTCTTCACATATTCCTCTATCATACAATCATGCTTTTTTGTAGCTTTGTCATAATTAATTCCCACCAGCAATAATTTACCGGAATACTCCAACAAACTATTTGGATACTTCCTATCCTTTATCTGTTCAAGTGCGGCATTCGCTGATTTATCCCATTTAAGCTCAATTAGCATTGCAGGATAGTCACATTCTCTTCTTGGCAGAAATACTATATCTGCATATCCCTTCCCTGTTGGATACTCTCTAATTGGCTGATAGTAATATCTTGTGGCACTATAGTATGCTATATTTATAATACTGCTAAGAGAATTCTCATTATTATATTCAACAACAGATGTATCTTTCTCATGAATTTCTTCAAGCATCTCAGATAAACTTACATTATCTTTACTAAGTGTAGCAAAAAGTATTTCTTCACTTCTTTTATATTTCTCAATCACATATTTCCATGAATTTTCTCCTGTAACCACAGCAAACTCTTCATGAACTTCTTTATTTGGTATATATACCTCTTTCATTTCTTGGTCATACGCAAGATAACCAAGATGGATAAGCAATGTCATAACATCATCCTTCGACGAAAATGTTGTCATATCATTTTGAAATTTCCTTACATCTATATATACCCTTCCACCTTCAAGTAGTGAAATCACAGCATCTTTAAGCCCATCGTAATTCATCTCTATATAGACTTTCAAAGCCTCATACGTCTCTGTCTGTGTCCAATAATTTTTATATTTTCCTCTTGTCACTGCACCTACAACAGAACGTGGACTATATATATGGATACCACCTTCCAATATATATCCATCATACCATTTCTGCATTGTTTGATATTCCATATTGTACTCATCACACAACAGCTTCACCTCTTGCTCTGTGAATCCTGTGTAGCATGCAAACTCTCCCTGATCTATCATGGAAAATTCTTCAAATATATTAAGTGCCGAGTGTGTTCCATACTTCTTTATCGGAAGTATACCTGTCACATATGCAAGCTTCACATACGTCCTGTCTTTAAATAAATCTTTCAAAAAGTCCAAATATTCTTTTTGTGCAATCTTATCTTCTTTTGCCTCTCTAAAGACACAATCCCATTCATCCAATATAAATATAAAGCCTTTTTTTTCATCATCCGAATTCTCATATATCTGAGAAAGTATACCTGATAACCCCATTTCTGTTTCCACAAAAAGATTTCCATAGCTTCTTTTTAATTCTCTGGTCAATTCTTTTTTTATGTTGGAAATAAATGTATCCAATTTACTCCCATCCGTCAGAAACTGCTGTATATTAAGATGAATGACATCATATTTATTTAAACTATTCTGATAGTTATCATCATTTGCTATCTTCAGCTTATTAAATATTTCTTTGGAATTACAGCCTTTACTATAATAAGCAGTTAACATATTTGCAGCCATAGACTTACCAAAACGTCTCGGACGGCTTACGCATATATATTTACTTGATTTACCAATTCTTCTATTAGTTATGCTTATCAATTCCGTTTTATCTACATATATATCATCATTTACTGCTTCAGCAAATGCATCATTCGTAGGATTCAAATATTGTCCCATAAATACTGATCTCCTCCTCTTGACTATATTTAATATATTATACTTTCTCTAATACCTCTATTCCCATATATACATCTACGCCCCTGCCCATAAACTCTACTCTTACAACTGCTATTCTCTTATGAAGATTGATTTTCACTATTCTTCCTTCCTGGTTTAACAGAGGTCCGCTTACTATCCTTACCTGATTGCCCTCACTGACTTCTATCTGTGACAGATGTGATATATGCTCTTCATCCCCAAAGCTTTTGATGAATTCAACCTCCGAAGGAGATAATGCAATGAATCCTGCATCTGTATTTCCAAGCAGCCTGGTAAATCTCGCTATGCCCTTAAGCTGTTCATATATCTTATCCGGTGCATCTGTCACGACAAATACATACCCCGGAAATAATTTTTCTTTTACCAGCTTCCATGAGCCTTGATATTTTATTCTTCGTTCCCTCATAGGGATAAAACATTCTTCAAGCAACTCAGCAGATACTTTATGCATCATCAGTTCTTTTGTTATATGCTCCTGACCGCCTGTAACTTGAATGACATACCACATGGTTGCTGCTCCTTTCATATATCGCCGGTTCCTTTTTCAGGCATGGCTTCGCCATACCACTGTATCTTTACGATACGGTAGCCCCGGTTCTGCCTTATGTTCTGTTCCGGTTTCTGTGTGCCAATGCTTCACAGAATACCGATAACATACTTACATTGACCCTTCTCCTGAGAGCACTATCTTAACTGTCTTAAGAAGAATCTTGATATCTGTCCCTATACTCCACTCATTTATGTAGTCTGTATCAAGCTTCACCACCTCTTCAAAATCAGTGATGTTGCTTCTGCCGCTTACCTGCCACATTCCCGTAATGCCGGGTTTTGTAGCCAGGCGGGCTCTATGATGCAATTCATATTGCTCCCATTCATCTACTGTAGGAGGTCGTGTCCCAACTAATGACATCTCTCCTTTTAGCACATTAAAGAACTGCGGGAATTCATCAAGCGAGGTTCTTCTGATGAAGTCGCCTATACCTGTTTTCTTTGTTCCATCAGGAAGCAGCTTATTTCCTATAACTCTTGGATCGAAATCCATCTTGAACATCAATCCGTCTTCGGATTTATTCTGGTCGAGCAGTTCTTTTTTACGTTCTTCTGCATCAAGATACATGCTTCTGAACTTGTATATTTTGAACTTTCTGCCATTTCTTCCTACACGCACCTGACTGAAGAATATCGGTCCGGGCGATTTGATATATATAATCGGGCCTAATATGATAGTTAGTATAAGCGTAAATATACATCCACACAAGCCACCAATTATATCCAGTATTCTTTTATATACAAGCTGCCTTGTAGACGCATAATTCATAGTAGTTGTAAGAACGGTATAATTTCCCAACCTTTCTACTATCTCGCGTCTGCCTCTTGTATCCTGCACCGTTGCTATCTTTGTATGCAACGTAACACCTGTTTCGATAAGCTTCTCAAGAAGCTCTTCCGGACAGCTCTCGCCATCAGGATATGCAACACATACCTCATCTATCCATTCACGGCATACATATTCAGCAGCCGTATTTATAT
>JBJEMQ010000425.1:0-4328 GCA_051879755.1 Coprococcus sp.
TACATAGATGAAAAATCCGGAAGAATATATCATGAAGAAGAAAGCATTTTTTCTCCAATAACACTTGAAGAGCAGATGCTGGCGAGAGCAGAGCTGGTTGCAACCGGCGTGAATGATGCAATTGCAAATGGTCTGTATGATAAAGCTAAGGAAAATGCTGAAAAGATGTTGATAAGCTTCTTCAAGCAGCATGACGAATATAAGGATAAAGAAATCGTATTTGAATGGAAATATTGAGGTGGTTCAGATGAAGAATAAAGGCTTGAAAATTATAGCATGTATGGTAGCAGCAATAGCGATTTTCTATATAGTGCTGTTCATCACAAGATAATTTGACAGATAAAACTTAAAAGGGGATTACATATAAGACTCGTCGAAAATGGCGAGTCTTTTTGCTGTCACGTAAGCGTGATAGTGTACACTGACTATATTTATGATATAATATTATCGATTGGAAGGTGAATTTAAATGGGAAGAATATCTGTAAAAGAGAATAAAAATGTTTATCACGTAATCAGAGAAGGATTAGGTTTATCCCGTGCACAGGCTAGTGAACTTCTTGAAAGCATAACTCCTGAAAGAATTGAAAGAATTGAAAACGAGAAATCACTGCCACAGCCTGATGAAGTGAAAATTATGGCAGAAAAATACAAAGAACCAGATTTACGTAACTACTACTGTGCGAATCAGTGCCCATTAGGAATTGATTATGTTCCAGAAGTAAAAATCAAAGATCTGGCACATATAGTTTTGGAGATGCTATCATCACTGAATTCTATGGATAAGAAGAAAGAACGCCTTATAGAAATAGCAGCTGATGGAACTATTTCCGAGGATGAAATGAAGGATTTTGTTTTCATTGAAAAGGAACTTGAGCACATAGCTATGACGGTAGATACACTTCAGCTTTGGATAGAGAAAATGCGTGCAAATGGATCGATTGATCAGACATTATATGACGCATATAAAAACGAGAAATAATACATATTACAATGGATTTTAAAGCGATGTTAAGCTAAACACTTAATGTCGCTTTTATTTTGTAGCTGTTGTTAAAATAACTGACTGTATCTTGTAGGCAGTGTTATTTTCCCTTTGCCTGCAAAGGACTATGATTATATCAAGAAAAAAATAATTATAGCCATTATGGCAGGAGGAAAAGATTATGAAAAATACCATTATTGAGAATGTAAGAAACAGCAGAATTTTAAATGAAAAAGAATTGCACTTTGAAGAGTATGTTAAAGAACTTATGGAATTGCAGAATTCATTAACAACAATAGCACTAGGCAAAGGCGAAAGCGAGTTTATTAGATTAGATGATGCAATTGTAAGATTACAGAATAAAGCCTGGAAAAAGGGATTAAACAAAACGCCGGAGTTTTGTAAAGGTGTAAAAGCTTTGAGGGAGATAAATAAAGAAATCGCTATTTGTATGGCTGGCATGAAGGGCGAGAATACAGTTTCAAAATCTTTGGAATATGTGGACCGTGAGAATATACATACTTACAAAAATGTATATCTGACTGATGGAGAACATTCAACGGAAATTGACAACGTGATTTTAACAGATAATGGATTAATTGTTCTGGAAGTTAAAAGGACAAAACAGAATGTTACAATCACTGAAGAAGGCCGTCTGTTCCATGGAGAAGATCAGTGTTATGAAAGATGTCCAATCGGAGAGAAAATGGAGAACAAAAGAAGGCTTTTAAAACAAGAGATTGAAAAGCAGCTTAGAGAAAAGGGAATAGATATAGAATTGATAATCGATAGCTATATTGTTTTCTCCGCACCAAAAGGAATGAATATTATGATTGATGACTTTTATAAAAAGGAAAAATACTGCCGTCAGGGGAAACTGCAGTACATCATCAGAGATTTTGAAAGCAATAAGAAGTACACTGATGAAGAAATGAATACTTTACAGAGCATTATGGAGAATATTAAGACAAAACAGATTGGTTTTGAAATCAAGCTGAATTATAAAGAACTGTTTGAGGATTTTCTTGGCATGGTGGATGTGCTGGAGGAAGAAAAGAAAGTGGCAGTTATTACTGTAACTGATTGGAAAGATAAAAAAGCTCAGGAAATTAAAAAAAGAGCATCTTTTGTTGAAAGAGGAGCACAGTTTGGCGGCATGGTGGCTGCAGGACTGGTAACAGGGTATACTGCTGCAAAGGTTGTGCTTGGAATAGCAAATAGAGTGGTTGCAAAGAAAGTCTGTTAAAGAACGATACATTTTGTAATCAGAGTATAAATAGAAAGTTTTATTATGTAGATGCTGTCATTTTTCTTGAACAGAAAAAGCAGTAATATTGATACAGGAATTAAAACAAAACGAATTCAAAAGGGGTATTGAAAATGACAGTAAAAGAAAGAATTTTAACAATCAGATTAATGGAAAGAGTAAAAAGAGATCCTGATTATGCAAAGCAGTTGGGAGTGGAAATGGTTGTTGCCGATAATGAACAGAAAGAAGAGGTGTCAGAATGAACGGAGTAGTAAAAGGAATGCTGATTGCATTAACAATCGTATACATAGTATCACCAATCGATATTATGCCAGGATGTCCAATAGATGATTTGATTGTATTATTATTAGGATTAGCAGCACAGAAAAGAATAACAGCGTAGAAATACCAATTATTTAATTTAAGAGGAAGAAGAAATGATAAACAGAATGGCGATTGAAAAAACTGAATATTATATGAGCATATGAGCCGGGATTATGATGATTTCCTGCCGACACTTTCCACGAAGAGCCTAGATGAGATAATCAGAGCAAGGTGTTTAAAGAGGATATCCTTGAAAGAAAGGTATTAATGATGGTAGCGAAAGCCGCCATTTACATATAATTGAAAACTATTAAAGTTAAAGATATAATCAAGGTATAAGCTGAAAGAGGGAGCCTATGAGAAGATGAGTAGAGATAACGGTTGGAAACATTTATTTCCTAAAGATGATGAAAACAAAACGGGTAGTTATTTTGACGAAGACGGTAGCTGGGGCTACAAAAATGCAGACGGAAGTTGGTCTCATTATGATGCAGATGGTAGCTGGGGTCATGGCGATTCTGACGGCAGTGGATCATATTATGGAACAGACGGCAGTTGGGGTTATAGGAATTCTGATGGTAGTGGGTCTTACTATGGTGCAGACGGCAGTTGGGGTTACAAAAATGCAGACGGTACGGGATCATATTATGAAGGAAATGGTGCAGCAGTGTATTATGATCAAGTAAATAAATCAAATACAGAGTGCGATTATGATGATGCTGACGATGACGAAAATGATGAAGAAGAAACCCCCGAAATTAGCCTTGGAGAAGTTGCTGCCACAATTGGATTTATGGCAGTTGTCGGAAAACAAATGTGGGATGATTCTCCAAAAAGAAAATTGAAAAAACAGAAGCGTGAGGAAAAAGAAAGATTAAGGCAAGAAAAGCTTCGTAAGATTAAAAAAGCGAAAAGGATGTGTATAATAACAATTTGTGTGTTTGTTATTATACTGTTACTGATTGAGAGTTACTCATAGAATCGAATAGAAATGAAATGCGATACTATATAGTAGGAGAAAATTATGGACTTCGATTATTTATTTAAGGAGTTACCTAGAGGTGGAGAAAATATAAATAAAGGCAGCATCAAGAAAAAAATATATGGGTATCTTCCTGTGCCTACGGATTTTGAAATTCTATATGCTGAAGTAAATAGTTATCATGGAACGGCTTCAGGCGTTATATTAACAAACAAGGGAATTATTATAAAATCGCCGAAATTAAAAAAAGACAAACATGGAAGAAAGAATTCTATATATCAGTATATTCCTTGGGAGTATTATGACCCAGAAAATTATAAGATTGTAAAAGCAGATAAAAGCTATACCATTTTAGCGGGTGAAGAGACTCTAACCGAGTTCTTTAATGAGGACTTATATAATTTCTTTAAAGATACTGAGAAGCGTTATATTAAGGATTCCATTTGTAACTCGATGATCGCACAGGAAATAATTGTTGGTGATTTAGAAACAGTTGCATTCCATGCAACATATGGACATGATAACACTAAAACTGGGCATGGAATATATGCGGAGGAAGCTGGAGCAAAGCTGGATAAGCTAATGGGAGAAGATGTGTCAGTCGTTGGAAGGGATAATGCTAAAAATGGTCCTGATAAAATAGTTGATAAAATTCCAGTGCAGTGCAAGTATTATAAATCTGCTGAAGGTTCAGTGAGAGCATGTTTTAAAAAAGATCCTCTTACAGGAGATAATATCTTTAGGTATTATCAATTAGATGGAAAGACACCTATGATGGTGGAAGTTCCT
>JBJEMQ010000426.1:0-4311 GCA_051879755.1 Coprococcus sp.
GAAGGATAAGCCAGTCAAAGCAGAAACATTATTTGACGTGGCAATAGGATTAAGATTAACATACGAAGAAGCGTTAGTGTTGTTTACGCTTTGGGGTAAGAATCTGTTGTGTGATGATTCGGTTTTGCAAAAAATGAATGAAGAATTATTAGAACTAGATTCATAAAAACAGATGAAAACTGATATTACAAAGGTTTTTGAAAAAGGAGTTTTGATTAATTACAGAGGGAACAAGGTATCCGCAGATTACTGCTGGATACCTTATTTTGTTGTACTTTGATAGAGTCCAGGAATTTCAAAAAAACGTGTTATTGTGTATTATGACATTCATCCTTCGAAATAGGGGTACTCAAAATCTGGACGAGTTTAAAGAGTTCCAAAATAATCATGTGTTTTTGCACATGAGAATAAATTTAGAAAAATATTCTTTAAAGACAATGGTAAGGGTTGGAGAAAGGCAGGAGGAAGGAATAAAATTAAAAAAATATTCAAAAGCAGTTGACTCTTAAGTTGATAGGTGCTATTTTATAGTAAAGGAATAAATAGTGTGATTTATTCTTGCGACAAATAAAAATAGGAGGATTGATTGGAAAATGACGGAATATAAGCTTAATATGATTCTTGATGGCGGAAGTTACAAACTGTCTTATAGCAAGGGTGGTAAGCAGAGCAAGGTTACAATTGGGAATGAGAAGAATATCACTGTAATGGCTGCAAGAAAGATAAGCTCGGAAGTAGAAGCTTTGTTGAATTCGGATTTGAAGCTTGATCACTTGGAGAAAATGCATGCAATTAATGCGGATGCGATTAAATGTCGTTATCCAGAGGGTATTTTGAAATTCCAAAATGTTTCCATTGAACTGACAGTGCGAATCAAGTTTCCAGATGATTACGAAGAATTCATGAACAGCGATAAATATTGCAGAATTAAAATGGATGAAAAGCCATTGGAGATTCTGAATATTGGATGCACAGGTTCAGGAAAAACACGATTTATTTTGGGTGCGGTGCTTCCAAAGGATGCGTTGAAAAACTTTGTGCCAGCCCTGACAAGTTTACGAGAGACTACAGCTTGTTCCATTATATACCATATTAATAGTGCATCCGTAAAGTTAGGAGCAGATTTTGATTTTAAGGTTGTGATACAGCTGAAAACAGAAGAAGAGATTCTGGGAAGTATCAGAGGATTGATACAGGAGGCAGTGGAAGAATATATCGTAACGATAAAGGGAAACTGCAAAACTATTTTGGATTTGACAGAATTGTGCGAGAAATGCAGGGGAGCGGTAGAAAAACGCTTGGAGATGAATTACGACAAGACATTTGGTTTAGGAATTCGGAGCGTGAACAAGAACTTAGCGGATTTAATAGAAGAATTAACCAAAATTGTGTTGATGGATTTTTATGGTAATAGCAAATCCATTGATAAGATGGCAAAAGAGGATGATTACTTTATCATTAGGCAGCTTATTCGAGACTATGAAGATGATCAGTTTGATATAGAAAGCGATGTTATAAATCAGATGGTTGCTAAGTTTGATACCTCTGATATTGTAAGGGAAGTATATGGTAAACTGATGCAGGATTTAGGAGCATATAATGATGAGTTTTTGCAAAATGCAGTTGTTGGTGGAACCATAAGTTATTGTGGCAAAACAAAAGAAGCTGAAACTTTGTTGTATCTTAGCCATGTGTTTGGCAATAAGACGAAACAGCGTAGGGGTGATTTCTATACTATCGAACCTATCGTGAAGAATGCAGAGTTCTATTTTGAATCAAATCAGATTTCATTTGAAAGAGAAATCATTTTGTCAGATAGTGTGGGAATCAACCAAGGACAGAAGGATGCTGCTAGAATTAATGAAGTTGTTTTCTACAGAGTGCAGGAGTCTGTGCAAAGCAGAAAACCGGACATAATTTTATATCACACGAAGCTGAATAACAAAGATGACTATATGCTTGATATCATAAAGAAGCTGAATGCACAAGGATATGGTAAATCAATGTATATTGTATCTGGACGGTTGGATGAGGTATGGGAAACATATCTTGAGGAAAATGGTTTAGATATTGAATTTGTAGGAAAGGAAGAATTTGAGGAGTTCATTGATGTGACAAAACAGATTTATGTAGATTCTGATAGTGTGACCTTAAACTCTATTATCGGAAATAACTACTATATTTGCGATAAGGCCAATAATCTATATAATAAGTATTCCTTAGCAAAGGAATATACTTGTTCAGCAGTTTTGGAACAGATAGTAGATAAGAGAATGCAGAATATAACGGTTAATTATCTGTTTGATGATGTTGATTTTATGGAAATCATTAAAAAATACAGTGTACCAGCGAATGTGTATCAGCAATTCCTCAATAGTATACCGAGAATGATTCCGTTAGAATACAAGGATATGCGATGGAACACCTTGCAGAAAGCAATTGAGGAACTCCGATGGAATGGTTTTGGCTTTGATGTATTATATCCAGCATTTAATATTAAAAATGCCATTGCCAATGAACTGAATCGAGATGAAATAAAATTAGAATTCGAAAAGAAGTTTGCTGAAAAAGCAGAGGAAATGAAGAAACGGTATTTACTTGAAGTGGCTGAGGTGGCTCAGACTGTATTGGTAACAGAGTATCGTGAATTTATGAAGATCCTTCTGGACATGCGATATGATTCAACGTTAAGAACCAATTTGAGTTTGACCATGACTGATGACCGTAAGCAGAATCTTCATCTACTTTACCAGAGCTGTATGAAGCAAAATGGGATACAAGGAGAATATGCAATGCAGATGGTATTTCACATTGCTTGGATTAGAACATTGGATTTTTTCAGCAGACAGGCACTGTAAAGGGATAGGAGGTACGGATGGATTTTGTTTTTGACTTAAATACTCTAAAAACTACTGGAATAATAGCGTGTCCGTATTGTGGTCGTAGTAAAGCGTATGTTTACAATAATGCCACAGGAAAGCTTTCAAGCGTGTGCAACGTTTGTGGCAAGATTGTCTTGTGGGACTTCGATAACAAGACGGCATATAAAGCCAGAGCGAAGAGGTATGTTCAATAATATTATATAGGAAGCTACACGAGCACTCAGGGCTGTTTAATGCAGCTACTACTTAGCCGGGGCGTATCATCGTACAACATGAGTATTTGTTGTACGTGGTGTGTCTCGGCCTTTTTTGTAACGAAAAATGTTTGGGAAACTGCTTGCTTTTTGCTAAAGGCTGGTATATATTATTGATAGAACAGATGTTCGATTTCGAATATCTGTGATCAGCAAAGAGTTGTGCAGTAGGGGGATACTTTAACTCGGTATCTGTCGGAAAACCCTGCTTCATTGATAGGGGCGATCACCCTATCATGGTACCGTTGCGGAGATTTTGACAATTTTCCCTTGGTCTCTCAGACAAGATGATTGCTATTATCTTTTTTGGAGGTGAATCTTATGCAAACGATCGCTTTTCACTGCAAAGAATGCAGAAAAGGACTAAGAATGGAGTATGTGCCATGTGGATGTAAAGAGGATGCTGTGTTAAAAGGTATCATTCTTAAGTGTAAAACCTGTACTAGGGTAATAACTCCAAAGAAAATGACAGAAGGTCAGATTCTAAAGGGTGTGAAGGATGGAAAGTATTTTATTTAGATTGCATAGTTAAAATTATATGATTGCCATCACGACAGTGGAGGTCTCAATATGAGACGAACCTAGGGGCGTGAAACTGAACCGGAACGTAAGGATTCTGGGCTAGTTTCATAGCCTCTTATTTTTTGCTCCTTGTTCTGGAAATTACCAGAGCAAGGAGTTTTTCGTTTTTAGGAGCTTTTTTCATCCTAATTATATATAGATTTAAAAGATTTGTTTTACCAGAGGAGTAGGTTATTAGTTTGCATTTTTTATTTCCATATTTAATACATCTGGCAACTGAATTTTGAAATGAAATTTTCAACCAAAATAGAAATGCCGAACATAGTTTTCTTTTCACCAGAGGATATGAGTATCGTGTCTTCTTGTGAGCAGAAAAGCTCAAACGGTAAAGTCTACCGAGGACAGGCTATCTAAACAAATATTCTCAAAGCTTTTTGAGTGCGCATTAGAAAAGCGGCGGGACGCATATGGAACAAAGACAAAAGTGATAGGAAATTTGTCAGTTCATATGCTCCGACCGCTACTTGTGTTGCTCAAATATAAGTAGATGGAGCTGTCAGTTCATATGCGTCTCGCGGAGATGAAATTTCAACGCAAAGGAGACGTTAATATGAACGAACAGAACATTATTCAGAAAAGTGAAAAGGAATTTT
>JBJEMQ010000427.1:0-4309 GCA_051879755.1 Coprococcus sp.
AATCATTTAAAAATGCTTGCATGTCTTTTTATGCTGTGTGACCATGTCGGCCTTGTATTATTAGATAACAATCTGATAGCTCGCAGTATTGGAAGACTGGCATTCCCTATATTTGCATTTCTGCTTGTTGAGGGTATGAAGCATACTTCAAATATGAAAAAGTATATATTGCGTCTGATTGCATTTGCAGTAATATCAGAGGTACCAGATGACCTTGCTATATACGGAACTCCGTTTTATATCGGACATCAGAATGTGTTCTTTACTCTTGCCCTTGGTTTATTTGTTATATATTGTTTTGAAAGCAGTGGAGTACTGCACAAATGGGCATACGGGATATTGGCTGCGGCCATGGCAGTAGCTCTTGTATTACGATTCGATTATAATATGGCAGGAATACTTATTATCTTTTCGTTTTATATGCTGTCACCGCTTAGCGGAGGAAATGATGCGGCAAAACGAATAAAGACGAATATAGAACTGTCGGCTGTTACGGCATTTATAGATGTTATGTTTCTGGGAACGAGACAGCTTTATTCTTTATTTGCTCTTCTCCCTATCAATTTATATAATGGAAAACGGGGCAGGAAAGGTTTTAAATATGTATTTTATTTATTCTATCCCCTGCACTTGCTTATACTATGGGGAATAAAGGCATATGTTATTGACTTTTAGAGTTATATACTCTAAAATGCTTGTGAAACAAAATAAGTATTTTAGATGCTCTGCTTATAGTAGAGAAGAAAAGGAATAGCGAGTCAATATGAAGAATATAGTGGCATGGGTAAAAAAGAAAACTGTTGCAGATTTATTTGTAATTATGATTTTTGCAGCAACTATTGTAATTACTGTTTACTTTTTTTCTAATGGTATAAATGGAAATGACTTTTGGTGGCATATTAAAATAGGAGAATGGGTTTCAAATAATAAATGTATTCCACATAATGCTATATTTTCTTGGTATAATGACGTACAAAATATATCATGGATTGCTCATGAATGGTTATCAGAAGTTATATTTTGGAATATATATAATATAGGTGGTGAATTTGCTGTTTTTGTTTTCTGCAGTTGTACTGCACTATTGATGCAGGTTATTTTATTGAAAAGAACTAAAGAATATCTTAAGAAAAATCCAATTATGTGTGCAGTTATATTTTGTTCATTTTCAATTATTACCAGTATATTCTTTTATGGAAGACCTCATATATTCAGCTTTTTTCTTCTTTTATGCGAATTGGTGTGTTTATATGATTATTATGAAAATGTAAATAATAGTAGAAAAATATATTTTATTCCGTTTATTGCTTTATTATGGAGTAATCTTCATGGTGGTTCATCTAATATATCATACATTTTGTGTATAGCATTTCTATTTGCAGGATTGTGCAAATTTGAATGGGGCTGCTTGTCAGCAGAACGTATGGAGAAGCGGAAATGGTTTAAATTGTTGATAATTACTATTATTAGTATAGTGGCAGTATCAGTAAATCCTAATGGAATAGAAATGCTCTTTTATCCATATGAAAATATGAATGATGGTTTGATGCTGTCTGTTATCAGTGAGTGGAGAGCACCAGATGCAAAGAATGCAGGGACGCTAATTTTGTATTTTGTCCCCATTGCATTAATGCTATTAGGAATGTTGGCTGAGAAGGTGAAGCTTAGGTGGATAGACGTAATTATTATGGCTATGTTTATATGTTTGTTCATGCGAAGTGAGAGATTTATTGTATTATGGTATATTGCAATTCCTTTCTGCGCAATGAGATATATAATACCATGCCATATAAAAGAAACCGGAAGAATTTATGAGAAGATTTTGATTTTTATAATGATTTTATTTATGTTGGTACCACTTATTTATAGTATAAATAATATAAAAGAAATAAAGAAAGAAGGAAATATTATTTCAAAGGTATTAGATAGTGAGATGATTGATACAGTGAAGCAGGAAAGTCCACGAAGACTGTATAATGATTATAATTTGGGAGAAGCTCTAATTTGGAATGATATTTCAGTATTTGTAGATGGAAGAGCAGATATTTATTCATCGTGTGGAATTCTTGCAGATGCCATTTCGATAATGACATTAAAAAATGTAGATGATGATGGACAGATATTGGATTTTGAAAAACTACTTAATAAATATAATTTTGATGGTTTCCTTATATTAAAGAAAAGACCATTATATATATATTTGGTAAATCATCCTGATAAATATAAGATGATAAAGATGAATGATACAAGTGCTTATTTTAGTGTAAAACAGTAATCGCAATATAATTATTATCATTATCGTGATGTTTCTTAGTCAAATATAGTGCTTAAAGAAATATTGCCTAAAGTATATCAATGCGTATGAGGTATAAGATTATGCATTTATTTGACAAAAGCATTTTGATGAAATTATTACTAATTAAAATATAGAAGAGGATGTATTTGCATAACATTCTATTTTGTTGAAAAACATCCTCTTGCTTTCCTTTATTTAGAAGGATAAGCTTTTTTTTCATTACTTACACCGCTGATATAATCAACAGATACATTGTAATGTTTAGCGAGTTTAAGAAGACTATCTACAGGAATACGCGTTTTGCCGCTTTCATAATCAGCATAAGTTCGTTGGCCGATATGAAGAATGTCAGCTACCTGTTTTTGAGTCATGTCTTTATTTATTCTCATTTCGCGTATTCTTTCATTATACCTCATACGCACTACCTCCTTTATATTATGTAATTATAAGAAAGGCAGATGCCATATCAAATTTAGAGAGTAATAAACTCTAATCTAGTGTTATAAACTCTTAACATAAAAATTCAAATAGGGTTCAGAATAGTAATAATAAAATATATTTTGCAAAGAAAGTAGAAATTATACCAAAAAAATACATATTGACAAATAGAGTTATAAACTCTAAAATAAAATAATGAAAGTAGAGTTTATAACTCTAAAGGCAAGGCGAAGGGTGGGTTACGAATGAGAATAAAGGTAGGATTTGTAGAAAACGATAGAATATATATGGAAAGATTGGTTGCTGCATTGAACCGTTTCTATAGTGATAAGCTGGAGATATATTCATATACAGATGTAGAGACTGCAAATGAAAATGTAGAGAATCAAAGGCTTGATATAGTTATAGTAGATGAAAAGCTGGAGGTTAAAGAATTTAGGAATTGTTGCACGGCGTTATTTGTCGGGGCATCGGATATAGATCGTTTAGAGGGAAAAAAAGCAATATGTAAATTTCAAAAGGTAGAGCTTATATATAAAGACATTTTATCTGTTTATTCGGAATATAGCCAGAGAATAACAAAGAGAAAGCAGACGGGTGAACTGGCTGAGGTTATCACTTTTACATCTCCGATTGGTGGGTGTGGAACTACATCTGTTGCGGCAGCTTTTGCCATTAATTGCGCATTAAATAATAAAAGCGCAATATATTTGAATATGGAAACCATAGACTCTACAGATATTGTTTTTAGTGGTGACAGTAAGTATACATTTACTGATGTAGTATATGCAGTGAAGAGCAAGAGGGCAAATATTTCTATGAAGCTGGAAAGCTGTGCTGTAACTGATGCTGCGAGAGTTGATTTTTTTGCCCCGCCAACAAATCCCATGGATGCACATGAGTTAAACGAAGAGGATATAGAAACACTGATAAGTGAACTGCGCACGCTCGGATTATATGATTATATAGTAGTTGATTCAGGATTTTCTATAAGTAAGAACTATAAAAAACTTATGGAATGTTCAAATAAAAAAGTATTTGTAGTGGGAAATGATGAGAAAACATTGCATAAGTTAGATAAACTTCGTACGTTGATGACAATATATATGCAGGATGAGAATTTTGTGGGCAATTCATATGTAATTGTGAACAATATAATATCATCCGGTCATGCACCAGATTGGTCATCTTTTAATGTAGCAGCAAGATTTGACAAGGTAACAGGTTCTAATTATCGGCAGATTGTAGATTTGTTAGCTAATAGTCAACAGTTCCTTAACTTGTATTAGAGGTGTGAATATGACATTTGATGAAGAACAGAGATTTGTGTCAGAAGTAAAATTTTATGTATCTAATAATCTTGAATTGAACAGACTTAGTGATGATGACTTGGAAGAAGAGATAGAAGCTGTTGTGGGTGATAAATTAGGTGGGCAGTATTGTACTGTTGAGCAACGTCTTTCCATAGTCAGACAGGTGTACAGTTCTATAAGAGGGTTTGGACTTCTTGATAACATTATGGCAGATGACACTATCACAGAGGTTATGATTAATGGGAAAAATAATATATTTATA
>JBJEMQ010000428.1:0-20273 GCA_051879755.1 Coprococcus sp.
GAAGAAAGTATTAATACTATTATTGAAATGGGCGGATTAAAGAAAACGGGTCACTTGAAAAAGCTTATAGTTGCAGGGTGCCTGGCACAGCGATTTAAAGATGATATACTTACTGAGCTTCCTGAGATTGATGTAATACTTGGCGCTACAAATTATGATAAAATAATAGAAGCCATAGGAACAGATGAGACAAGTTTAGTAGATGATATAAACTACACGCCTGAAAATAAAGATGAGCGTATTGTTACAACAAATGGAGGCATGGCTTATCTGAAGATTGCTGAAGGCTGTAACAAACTGTGCACATATTGTGTGATACCGCGTATAAGAGGAAGATACAGAAGTATACCTATGGACTTTCTTGTTGCATCTGCTAAAAGACTGGCAGATGATGGTATTAAAGAGCTTGTGCTTGTTGCACAGGAAACAACCTTATATGGTATCGATTTATATAAAGAAAAGAAATTACCGGAGTTGCTTGATAAGCTTTGTGATATAGATGGTATAGAGTGGATAAGGCTTCTTTATTGCTATCCGGAGGAAATAACGGACGAACTTATAGAAACTATTGCTAAACAGCCAAAAATATGTAAATATATAGATATGCCAATTCAGCACTCTGAGAATAATGTATTACGCCATATGGGCAGAAAGACTAACAGGGAAGAGCTTACTTTACTTATAAAGAAGCTTAGAAAAAATATTCCTGATATAGCTATAAGAACTACGCTTATAACCGGATTTCCCGGAGAAACGGAAGAAGAACATCAGAGTGTGCTTGATTTTATAGATGAATGTGAGTTCGACAGACTGGGTGTATTTACTTATTCGAAAGAGGATGGAACTCCTGCTGCTGAATTTGATAATCAGATAGATGAAGAAGTGGCAGAAAAGTGGCGTGAGGAAATTATGCTTCTTCAGCAGGATATTTCCTACGAAAAAAATCAGAGCCTTATTGGGAAAGTACTGAAAGTACTTATTGAAGGATATCTGGTTGACGAAGATGTGTATGTAGGAAGAAGCTATAGAGATGCACCGTCTGTAGATGGAATGGTATTTGTACATTCTGACAGGGAGCTGATTAGTGGGACATTTGCAGATGTAAAAATAACTGATGGAAATGAATATGATTTAACAGGAGAAATAGTAGAATGAACTTGCCTAATAAACTGACAATTTTAAGAGTTATAATGATACCTTTCTTTTTGGTATTTCTTTATTTGGATTTCGGATGGGCAAAATGGGTTGCTCTCGGAATATTCATTGCTGCGGCGATTACTGATACTCTTGACGGTCAGATAGCCAGAAAACAAAATCTTGTTACTAATTTTGGTAAATTTATGGATCCATTGGCTGACAAGCTCCTTGTGTGTTCTGCGCTCATAGCACTTGTAGCCATGAACAGAATTCCTGCCTGGGTGGTAATAATAATTATAGCACGAGAGTTTATAATAAGTGGTTTCAGACTTATAGCTGCTGAGAAAGGAATTGTTATTGCTGCAGGAATATGGGGCAAGATAAAGACTGTTGTTCAGATGGTTATGGTATGTTTCCTCATAGGTAATCTGCCGGGGAAATTTATATTTTATCTCGAACAGGTGCTTATATATGCTTCTCTTGCACTTACAGTCATATCACTTATAGACTATTTGGTATCTAATAGAGATGTATTAAAAGATTAATTTGTAAATGTAATTGGAATCTGCCCTATCATTTAGAACGTATGGGGAATATGTGATATATATGGAATTAAGAGAATAGTAGCTACCAGTCTGGGAAGCCTTATTTATAAGACTTCCCAGACTTTTTTTATTACAATATGGGACAAATACTGCATTTTTATGTTGAACTTTGTATTTTGAAAAAAATTGACGATGGAATACCGGATTTATATAATAATTTTGGGTGTGTCAAGAAAAACTTTAATTAGAACATGGGGAATATCAGGAGGGAAAACATGGAGAACCAGAATTTTTTAGAAGATGTTTTTGAGGGAATTGAAATTGTTGAACTTGATGAGACAACAACATTATCAGAGACAGCTGCTTCGTCAGGAATCAGCTCTTGTAATAGCTGTTCATGCTGCTTATCAACATCATGCTGTAGCGTACATATCAGTGGATAGTAATATTATGATTTAGTGCAGAACATTCGTGACTTAATTTATAAAATGAATGAAAAAAATTGAATTGACGTGAGTAAAATCTCACGTCAGTTTATAAACAATCTGCGGAAAAGTAAAAAAGTGATTTAATTTAATGTTTGACGTGACGCACTTGGAAAAATGGTAGGGGTCTGCAAGCTTTATTGCAGATTCCTATTTGTCGGATAGTTTATCTTTGGAAAGGAAGAATATGGTTGTAAATAATATTGTTAAGAATTTTATGGATGTAAATGCTTTAAAAGGAGTATCTTTTGAATTTGAAGCACCTTCTTTTGTTGGAGTAATTGGACATAACGGAAGTGGGAAGACTACTTTATTGGAAATAATGATGGGGCTTCAAAGACCAACATCAGGAGAAATTGATTATTCTAAAGAATTTGATATAAAGAGCATGAATGAAAATATTGGTGTTATTTTGCAGACGAATGCTTTTTACAATAATATGAAGGTAATAGAATTGTTAAAGTTATTCAAGAGTTATTATAAAGATACGTTTGAATTAGATTATCTGATGAATTTATTAAAAATAAGTGAATATAAAGATAAATACTATGACAAATTATCAGGTGGCATGAGACAAAAGGTAAATTTAGCTCTCGCGTTTATTAATAAACCAAAGGTTGTATTTTTAGATGAGCCGACTACAGGACTAGATCCAAGTGCAAGACGTGATTTCTGGAATGTTTTAAATGAGTTATGTAATGATACACTGCTATTTCTTTCGTCGCACTATATGGAGGAAGTCCAGAAGTATTGTGATAAATTAGTTTATTTAAAAAACGGAAAACTGTTATATGCAGGTGAAATTGATGAATTCCTTAAGCAACAAAACAGTGACAATTTATCTGATGTATATTTAAAAATTTCAGGGGGTGAGGATAATGTCTATGTTGATAGAGCAGCTAAAGGTTGAAGTGAGGGTATATCTTAGACAACCTATGTATTTACTGTTTAGTTTACTTATGCCTGTAATAAGTTTTGTGATTTTTGGAATGATGTATAAGGATGTAGATTATAATGGAATGAGTTTTTTTGCAAATTATATTCCGGGCTTTTCTGTCATTATTCTATTTGCATCTTCGGTTTATAACATAGGCAACCAGGTTGTTGGAGATAAGGAAAAGGGTATTTACAGACGATTAGCTGTAACTCCGATTAGTTTAAAAAGAATTATGGCAGTAGTTGTATTTAAAGCATTTCTGCTTGCTCTTTTAGGATTTATTTTAATTCTGTTGCTAGCAGCATTTTTATTTAAAGTAGAGTTTCCTAATCTGTTGATTTATTCAATTTCATACATTGTGGCAATAATCTATTCCTTGATATTAGGATTTAGCGCGGGAATGTTGGCAGATAAGATAAATACCTATTCAGCTGTTATGATGGCATTATTTATGCCTATGTTTATATTAAGCGATACGACTATTCCATTAAGTGTTATGCCGGAGATTTTTGGCAAAATAGCAAAATTTAATCCTCTGTATCACATGACAAGTGTTTTAAGGGTCGCATGGGATATAAGCATATATAAACGCAGTATCAAGTCATTTTGGCAGTCGATGTTGTTTTTGATTGTTTTAATAATTGTGTTCATAGTGATTGTTGTGTATAAATGGAAGAAAAAGAAAAAATGAGAATACATCCAATAACAATATGTAGAGAAAAACTGCAAAATAATGAGTTTATAGTAGAAACAGGCGCTGATAAGGTTAATATGTATTTTAAACTTATAGAAGCTGAGAAGAGTTTAGAAGCATATGCTTCTGAGATATATTCTGCGATAAGTACAAATATTTTAACCAGAAGCAGTAAAAGGCGAAAGGTTTTGGATTGCCTTAAAAAGTTACAGTTAGAATATGATTATTCGTCATATGTAACAGAACATGAAGAAGTAAATGTTATGTTGAAAGAGTTCCGATGTTTATGTGAAGCCTATATACGGAATAAGCATTTATTTGAACAGGCAGTAGAAAGTGATTATATGCTCTCAAGAAATATGCTTAGACATACATTAAAAGATAATCAGGACATATACAACTCCCTTTCAACAGTTAATCCAGATATTTATGAGAAAATGAACTGGTATTTGTCTGGTGATTTAAATAATAATGCAGAAACGAGAAAGCTTGAACTTGTATTATCACGAGTTGTTTCGCATGCATTTACAAAAACCAGTCCGATAGGATGGCTTAATGAAGTATATATTATTGGAACAGATGGAAATATTGAATATGAGCTGAAGAACAATGATATTTCTTTGAATTTTGTTTTGCTGTTTACATTATATGATAAATTGATTTTGCGTGATAATTCTATTCGAAATACAGAGTTTGTATTAAATAAAAATTATTATATTGAGGAAGATGTAATAAATATTTTCGGGCAAATAGATAACGAAAAAAATCATAAATTATTTAAATCAAGAGACTGTAATGTAAAGGTTAAGCTTAATAAATATTTTGCTGCTATTATTAATCAGACAGATAAAGAAGCCTGGAGTTTTTCAGATGTCAAAGAATTACTTCAGTTTGATGACGAAAAAACCGGCATGATTATAAGAAAACTGGTTGAAATGGGATTATTTAGAATTAATTCATATTTCTCAGATGAAGGAGATGTTTTACATAATTTCATTAAAAAGTTACATGAGATTAGTGCAGCAGACGATGAAGTAATAAATGATGTTATTACAATTTTTGAAGAGATTCAGGTGCTTATGGAAGAAATCAATATGAATTATAGTTTCGAATTAGAAACTAAAATAATTGATCTTGAGAGAAAAGCATGCAGAAAATGCGGATTGGAAATTGATTTTAAAACCAGGGAGTTTCTATATAAAGATCATATAGTAAAAAAGAACCGGGAGCATATATTGTCGTCTGAAACAAAACATAGCTTTTCAAAGCTAATGAGATTATTTCCTGTTTTTGATATTAATACAAGAATTCAGCAGGAAGTAAGATTGGAAATGGAGAAGAAGTTTGGCAATCTGCATATTTCAATTAATGAACCGTATATTTTTCAATTGGTTACAAATACAAATCTGAAATATAGTGGATTCTGGGTTGAACCATGGAAATGCATAGAAAGCAGGTCTGAAGTTAATCAAAAACTGGACGAACTGAGGCAATGCTTCATTGATCGGATTATGTCAGGGGCGTTACAGGATGAAGTATTATTGGATGAACAATTTGTTGATTCTTTAATAGAAAAAATTCCGGATGAAGTGATTGATAAAAAAGCTGCCTATAGTGTGTTTTATGAATTAGGTGATGGTGATGTTATTATTAATAAAATATATCCCGGCTATATGAGCTTTTATAACAGATTTTTAAGATACACTGACATTATTGAAAATTATAAAGATAGTCTTAATAATTTCTATCATATAGATAATGTTAAGATGGCTGAGATACATGAGACTTTCGGTTTTAATGCAAATTCATATCATCCTATTTTTAAGAGCAGATTAGAATTTGATATGACCAGAAATCACGATATAGACAATAAGTATGATGATGTTATAAATATTTATGACACAGAATTGGTTTATAAAGATGGTGAATTCCTGTTGCATAATAATGATACGGACTATAAACCTGTTATTTGTACCAGCTTAATGAGGGTATTGTATCCGGGAGTAATAACATTTTATTCCTCGTTGTTTTCGAATATCAGTCATGCATCTGATGCATCCGCTGTATTTTTTGACAATATTCAAAAAGACAGGATAAATGTGAGTCCGCGTATAAAATTCATGAATATCGTATTAGAGAGAAGACATTGGCTGTTTAGTACAGAACTACTCCATGTCAAAAAATATAATGATAATATTTCATTATTTTCTCAAGTACTAAATTTCTTAAATGAAAACAATATACCAACACGATTCTATTATCAAAGTAGAAAGAAACAGTTTGAAGAATTGCATGTTGCAAGTGTTTCTGTAGAATTTGAAAAACCGCAATATTTTGATATAGAAAATATTGTATTGTTAAAGGGATTTGTAAATGTGATTAATACCTGTAAATGGGTGGTCGTATCTGAGGTTTTACCGGATAATATTAAAGCTGAAGAATATTTAACAGAATTTGTAGTTTAATAAATTAGAAAGTAAGCTGTGGGGGGTAAAATGTATTATATAAAAATGGGGATAAATATTTCAAACAGGGCAAAAAATGAATTTGTAGTGAAATGGATGATTCCATTTTTTGAATCATCAGTAAAGGATAAATACTATTTTACAAGAAGTGTTAATCTTATTCCTGTGATAAATGTATATATAGATTCTTCTGAATCAATGATTACATATATTTATTCGAAATTACAGAGTTTATTTGACAGGTTTATTATGAGTTTAGATGAAGAAGATAAAAAAGAAAATACTTTTTACATCGAAAATCAAAAGAATATAAGAAAAGTAAATGGGTATCAGATGAACAGCATAGTAGAAAACCTGACTATAACATATGGCAGAATTGATAAGATTCCAAGAGCAGGAGAATATAATTATCCTATTGATAAAGAGATATATACAGATTACTTTTTTAAATGCCAGAAACTATTAGAGCAAAGCATTAGTTATTTATATAAAAGGGATGAAAACATTCAACTGATATTCCTGTTTGGTTTGTTTTATTGCGCCTCAAAGCAATTAGATAAGACAGGAGTGGGAAGCGGATATCTGTCCTTTAAATCGCATTTACTTGGATTCTTGAGCTACAACCATAAGGATATTGATAAGTATAGGGAAATGTTTAAGAGAAAGCACATTGAACTATCAGGCGAACTTTCAAATCTTAGAAACAGCATTGAAATTTATGGGAGTGAAGAAGAATTAAAAGAAGTACCGGGTGAAATTGTGGGAATGTTGTTAAAATGGGAAATTTTATTTTCTGAAATGTATAATGAACTTCTGGAAGTGGAGAAAAAAGAAATAGGTAATAAATCATTTAATATAAAACTAAAGCTGCGTCATAGAAATTTCAGAACATTAAGTTCATTCCATAAGGAAGCATTTTCCGGTAAAAATACTGATTTCTTTAAATTAAAAGAATTCCAAGCATATCGTATGCTGGTAAATTATGTATATTTATTATTGCCGGCTATGGGATTAAGTTCGAGAAAAAGAGTTGAAGCAAGTTATCTTCTGGTTAGTTTATTAGAAGGACAATAGGGAGAATGATGATGAAGAAGTATTTGATATATAGATTTAATTGTTTCCTGAAGGATGAAGGCGCAACTAGTTTGATTCGTGTTGCACATAAAGAATATCGAATTAAAAAAGATATTTTTACATATGAAGAGTTATTGGAATGCATCTCGTACTTCAGAGAACCAAAGGATGTTTCAACAATGACAGAATACAGCTTGGATTCATATATTGTTACATTTTTACTGAAAATAGAGGTGTTGAGCTATTCAGAGATTGATTATCCGGATTCAAAAGTGTTTGGGTATCTTGTAAAGAATTATAGTGATTTTAATAATATAGAGAAATTGCTGGCTGAGAGTGAATTTGAGATTAATTGTTTTGGGGATGATTCCAAAAAAATGAAACAGTTATTAACAGATAGAATTAATACATATTTTGCAGATATTGACAGTAGTGATAAAAAGATAAGATTTGTCATTATTGTGGTAAATCAGGATACTTATTATGAGGAAATAGTAAAAACAGCCGGGCGGGTAAAACCTCAAAACTATATTGTCATAGCATTCAATAAGAAAAGAGAATGTAGAGTTTTTGTGACTGATGAGGTTGGAATGATACATAGAATGTTAGACCATTTCATGAATTGTTCTGGAGAAAAAATAACATATTCAGATAATTATTATTCAATTGCGGGTAATTATGCTGTATTAATGGTTATGGACTCTTTATCAGAGAACAGAAGACTGCATAATACCTATAGCATTAATGATTCTTTGGAAATTCAGAATAAGAATTATTATGGGTTTATATTTGGAAAAGAAGCATTCACAATAAGAAAATCTGAAGATATTGTTGTAGATAAAAGAATGACGACTGCTGAGTCAGTAAACAGATTTATTTTTGTATCTAAAGACTTGCTGGATATTGATTTCGAATATGAATTTATCAGCAATGGCAATATTAATAAAGTTGTTACAAAAATGAGATATATTGAAGCAACAGAGGCAGTAGCGGAAAGTGAAATACTTCTAAATGCAGCAAAAGAGAGCATTAGAAGATGCCTGAGAAGTTTCTTTGAGAATCAGGGTGTAATTGTGCAAGTTGCATTTGGAATAGATGAAGTGAATGATATCAAAGCAAAAAATAGTAAAATTGCTTTATTTAGTGATGCCGGTGTTTTTTCAGAAGCAGGTGTATTGATTTTTAGGGTGGATAAAGATTATGCAGATTAACGATAATGTAAAAGTATTGTTTGGTTTCGACAGATGTATTATTCTTAACGGTTCTGATGTTGAGAGTGCTAAGAAAACATTGAGCAGAAGACTTTATACAAACAAGAGAATAGATATCAAATTCAGTGAAAAACAAGATACTGATTACGCAGATTTCGTGACGAATATGGTTATTTCTTCATATCTGGATGTATGCAGTAAGAAAGAAGATTATTCGTTTTGTGAATTGATGTATAAAGACTTTTCTGCGAAATTTTATAATACTTATATTATGGACATTCCGGATATTGAAAAAGAGTCGGAAGCATATATAAGTAAAAATCCAATGTATAAAGAAAATACTCTGCGGATTAATGATAATGTAGATATTAGTGTGTTTAAAAAGGAAAACTTTGATGAGAAATATGGGATAATTTCAAATATATATAAGGACCTTATGTCATCTGATATTTCGATAGTTGGTTGTGAATTTCATTATAAGAATGAATTAACTTTTTCGTATGGTAGAGAAAAAGATTTTGTAGCAGCTGAGAAAAGTGCGATTTTAGAGCTTATAGAGAGAATTGCAATTTATGAAGTGTATGGAAATATAATAACTACATCATATGAAGACGGGAAACAGTATAATCTTGTGAATCCTGAAGAATTGTTATTCTATAGCGATGAATTCAGAGAACGAGGTAATAGATTTGATAAAAAACAGGTATATAAATGGCTGGAAGTAGAAGAATATCTTGAAAATAAGAAAGCCTGGATACCTCTGCAATTCTTTAGCATGGATGTAAATGATGAACCATTATTTGTGTTTGAATCATCAAATGGGGTTGCACTTGGCAGTTCGATATATGAAGCAAAGCTGTTTGCCCTGTTTGAATTTGTTGAACGAGATGCGTTTTTGAATTTTTGGTATAAGAAGGCAAGGCTATATATAATTGATATTAATTCAATTAGTAATAGTGTAAGAGAGAAAATTGCCAGATTTGAGACAGAGAACAAGAAGGTATATCTCTTTGATATGACATTTGATGTAACTATACCCTGTATACTTTGCCTGGTTGTTGACTATGAAGGCAAGGTAGCAACATATATAAGTACAGCCTGTCATGTGAATTATAATATTGCAATTAATGCAGCTGTTAATGAGTGTCTGGTAGGTCATAGAATATATGAGAATAATCAGAAAATTGGGGAAAAGAAGTATAACTCTGATAATGATATTGTAAAGATGTTTGATCATGTCAGTCATGCATCTCAGAGACAATATATTAAGAACTATGATTTCCTATTTGAAAGTGAGATGAAATCTGTAGATGAATTGTATAATACAGATGAATACAAATTAGATGCTTCGATTAACAATGCAAAAGATTTATTGGAGTATCTATGCAGGGAAAAGTTAAATAATCAGGGAAAAATATTTTTTGCAGATTTAACTACAAAACTATCTTATAGATATGGATTTTATATTGCAAAAATAATTGTATCAGATATGCTGCCAATGACCTTTGGTTATGCAAATCAAAGGATAAACCACGAGCGTATTAGTCGAGCAATTCGCAATTCTAAATATGCAGAAAGATGCCTGTGTAAAGGAGACGAGATAGATGACAGAGCCCATCCATTCCCTTAATAAGCAAATGACAGATAGATTCCTGTATAACAGATACAATAAGTTTAATGAGGAAAGAATTCCGACAGAATATGTAAAACCTAATACAAATCACACTGGGATAAATATTCCGGACACAGAAAGTTTGTTTAAAAGATTTGTAGAAGAGGTTATAGGTATTGCATACATGGAACCTGATAATCCATATCATTATCATACATTATATGCTTCCGCAAGGGGAATTAACAGTAATGAGATTATTTTTGAAATAGTATACAAGAGAATAAGGAGATTTCTTTTTTTCGATATTGCAAATAATGAACTTATATTATTATGCAAAGAAGAATGTGATAAAGAAGGGACTGCTGCATATATACATATTGTTTGTAACAGAGGAAAGATTGGAAGAAAATATGGGGATTTTGGATTTATATTGTCACTCCTTGATGCCGGACACTTCCTTGAAGTTATAAAGTGTTTTTTTGAAGAAGAGAATCTGAAATTGACAGCCGATTATAATGGATATAAGAAAGATGATTTAGCAAGACTGAATCAGCCATATCAATTATATCCCATACTAAAAGTTGATATTTCAGGCATTTTTGGAAATATTGATAATTTATTTTCTGAAGGTGATGAAATATGTAATCTTATGTTTTCGGAAAAATATACCGGGAATTCAGAGGGAAGTTTAATAGACCGATTTATTAAGCGTATACTTAACTCACATACTTCAATTATTGAGAAAAAAAGTGATGTGAAAGGATTTGATACACAAGTCAGGGTGGAGGATTTATATAGACGTACAAGCTCACAATCAGCACAAGGGTATTCTTTCTTTCCATATAACTGTTCGCAGGAGACAATAGATGTAATAATCAATTGTACAAAGAGGATGTTAGATAATATGGATAATAACTTTATATGTGTACAGTTGGTGATAAATGATATGTCTGGGAGAGTATATGATATAAAAAAGGATTCTGTCGATATGAAGATTGTTGAGACATTAGAAATAAACAGTATTCCAAATGATTCGTTAGATTTTGTGGATTTGAAAAATGTCTCTATAGTAGTGATTCTGTATACAAATTGCAGTCTATATCACGAGGAAGAAGTGCAGTATCAATTTACCTATGTAAAAATGGGAGAAATTGCACAAAGAATTTCTGATATATGCGGATTGTATGATTTATCGGCACGACCAATGAAAAATATGAATGATAGATATATAAGGGAAATACTTATGGATGATGAATATGATTCCGGATATCTTATCACTATTGGCAAATCGATGAATGATTCGTTGAAAATGATATTGTATTAATAATGAAAAATCGTGAAAGGCAGGTGAGTTTTGAAATGAAATGGGAGTCATTATATATATATTGCCATAATATTCAATATCAGGAATTGCTGATATTGGAATTAGAACCGGTTCTTGAAAAAATGACAGATAAATGGTTCTTTATAAAATATTGGAGGGGTGGTCCTCATATACGGTTAAGATTCTGGGATTCACGAACTGAAATAAAGAGAGAGATTGAGGAAAAAATATGTGATTTCTTTAAAAAAAACAGCGTGTCTGATTTGAATCGTGATGAGTATTATAAGCACGTTAGTTTTGACGGGGAGAATCCTGATGAAAAAACATTACCATGGTATAAGTCCGGTACATATTTTTATGAAGATTATATTCCGGAAACTGAAAGATATGGAGAGGGAAAGCTGCTTGAAATATCAGAAAGTATCTTCAATTATTCTTCAAAAATGGCTGTTAGCATATTTAAAAGCATTAATGGTATTAATAATAGGATAGTTGTTTCATCATATATTATGTATCATTTTTTAAAGTATAATAATGGCTTAACTTCTCAATTCCTAAAGTCCTACCAGAATTATTGGAAAACCATGGTTAGTACTGAGCCTAAAGTGAAAAACGAGGTTATGCGTAATGTTTTTGAAAACATAGAATCAGAAAAAATTAAATTTGGATTTTTAGATGAACAATTAGATAATATATACAAAGAATTTGATTCTATCAGGGAATTGACAAATGAGATGGGGTTATTATACGTTTTATCGTCACAATGCCATATGATGAATAATCGTATCTCTGTAACGCCTGAATTTGAATATATTATCTCGAAACAAATGGGAGACTGGATTAGTGAAAAAATGGAAAACAATAGGAGATGAATACCATAATTATGATAATGTTCTCAGATTCCATAGGTTTACAATGCATCATAAATCAAATATGTCTGTAAATCATATAATACCGGTTTATGATAATCTGGAGAATAAATTTGAAGATAATAATTGTCAGACAATAGAGTTGACCGATATAGATAAGGAACAGGCAGAGCCTGTTTCATTTTTTCAGGTGCTGAAACAAAGAAGAACCAGTTGGAATTTTGTAAAAGAAATGTCTTTTGGACAATTATCTTTTTTGCTGCAGAAATCATTTGGGAACAGTATGGAAAAAAATTTTAATGGTTATTGGGTTAGTTTGAGAATGTATGCATCAGCAGGAGCGCTATATTCAGTTGAGCCATATATTTATATAAATAACATAGATGACAGGTTAAATAACAAAATATGGCATTATAATGCAAAAAAGAATTGTATATCTTATGTTTCAGATACAAGTCTTGAATTAGTAAACGAATTGACATCTACCACAAAATTTGGAGTGAAAAGCTTTGATTCAGCAAAGGTAGTAGTATTTTATGTAGCAGATTTTAAGCTCATTTTTAAGAAATATGGTGCTCTGGCCTATCGACTTGTGCTCCTTGAGGCGGGGCATATGTGTCAGAATCTGCAATTGGTTTCATCCGGAATGGGCTATGCCTCAGTTCCATTAGGTGGATTTTATGATTTAGAAGTGGGAAAAATGTTGTGCTTAGACAGAAATAAAATATGTGTATATATGGCTGTGGTAGGCTGAATAAATTAGGAGGAACCATCATGAACGAAGTGAATGATTTAGGATGGTTCTGACGAATTGCCGCCGAAACGAAGTGAGGGGGCAGTACATTTAGAGGAGGAACCATCATGAACGAAGTGAATGATTTAGGATGGTTCTGACGAATTGCCGCCGAAACGAAGTGAGGGGGCAGTACATTTAGAGGAGAATAACTGATGTTTTATATTATTGATAGTCTTTATAGTGTTATAGAAGAGAAAGACAATGTTGCTTTCTTTGATATTGAAACAAAAAAGGTAATGGCTTCATTTCATATTAAGAAATCACATGAAAATAATGTTGCCAAACTTCTTAACAATCCAATTGATACAAATAAGCTGGATGGAGTTTGGAAAAAATACTTTGACATGATAGTTAATAAACATAATATCTTCAGATTTTTTTTGAAGGTTGATGAAGACATTTTTAAAAAAGAACAAAATAGGTTTGATAGAATTAATGAATATGTTGAACTTAATAAAAACGCATATGATATGGAAGAGTGGGCATTATTTGCTGCAGTTAAGCTGGCTGTTTCTAAGACCTGCTTTTGCTACATAGGAAAGGCTGATTTCGGAAATTCATTTAAAGGACTTCATTTTGCACAATATGACAATATTAGAGAAATCAAAATAACAAAGGGAAATATATATATTATAGACAGTAATGAAAATGATTTCCGCGATATTGAAAAATTTGAGAGAATTGCAGTAAAAGAGGATTTGACACGTCTTTATATAAAAGAGAATGCTCGTGGATTACAGATTGGTCCGGCGTTGTACGGAAGTCAGTTCGGATGCTATTTGTGCAACAACCATGATAACAGGGATAGTTTTTCAAAAATGCAGATTTCAGAATTACTTAGAGGATTATTGGATACTGAGCTTATTAAGCTTTCACCTAATCTGATAGAGTGTATGATGCAGGATAATACCATTTCAAAAGGAAAAATATTTTATTTGGATAAGTATGATTTGTCGGCATATCAACAGGACTATATATGTGATATTAATTGTAAACTTTGTGCCTGCAAATAAAATAACAGAGAAGGAGAGTTGTGTAGAAATACATTACAAAAACAATTATGAGTTATGAAAATAAATGGAAAGAGAAAAATCCGCTTAGTACGATCGAAGAAGTAAAAAGATTTTTAAAAGAAAGAGAGATTCGTGTTGCAGAGCGTAATATTACAAATATTGGAAATTGTTATGCAATCACATTAGTTATTGAGGAAACTAATCTTTTCGTAAATGGGAAAGGGTCATCATTAGAATTTGCAAAAGCAAGTGCTTATGGTGAACTGATGGAAAGATTGATTACTAAGGTTATTTTTAGATATAACTATTTTGACAGACATTCAAATGCGAAAACACATATTTTCTTTAAGGACGAATTGCTGATGAGTAAGGAGGATTATTGTGATAGTTCTAAAACAAGTCTGGGATTGGGCAATTGTGATTACGAGAAAGCTCTTAATGTACAAAAGTATTTTACATCCTATTCAGATAAGCTGGTTGTAGAACCTTTCGAAACTATAAAGGGGGATAGAAAAAGATATTTCCCTGTAAGTGTAGTTGATGTTACTTTTGGAACAAATGGAATGGCTTTTGGAAATACAGTAGAAGAAGCGAAAATGCAGGCGTTATCAGAAGTGTTTGAACGATATTGCAATAAGACAATCATCAATGAAGAAATAGTAATGCCTGAAATACCAATGGATTTTGATGTTATTAATAAAAGATTGATTAATGCAATAAACGAGGTAAAAGAAAAAACCGGACTGGAGATAACATTATATGATGCTTCTTTGGGAAAAGGGTATCCTGTTATATGTGCAATTTTTGAAAATAAGCAGGATAATAAATATTTTGTGAAATTTGGAGCACATTTCGATATAAATATTGCAGCTGAGAGATGCCTGACAGAAATGTTTCAGGGCAGGCAGTCAGATCAATCGAAATATATGAAGGAAAGAATATTTTTGGAGGATTCATTTTGGAGAAAGAAGAATATGGAATCAATTCTTCATACAGGAGATGGCTACTATCCATTGAAGGTTATTGATGGAGAAGTTCCGGAATATGAATTTGAAGAATGGGTTAAGTTTGAATCAAATAAGGATGCTATAGATTATTATACAGATAAATTACTGGCTATGAATGAGGATGCATATTTTAAAATGTATAGTGTTGATAATTTCTGTGTTGTTAGATATTTAGTTCCGGAAGTGAGCCAGATTTATGATGATATTGAGTATAAAATGATCTGGCAGGATGAACTAAATCAGGTTGCGGAAAAACTTGAAAGAATGGTTTATCTGGATGAAGAAGAGCTAAAATCATGTATCGACTTTATATCTCATAACAGTAAATCAGCGTCTGATACTTTGATTCCATTTTTTAAACATCGTTTTTCATATAATTCTATATTCAGGTATTTCAATCTATATGTGCTTCTTTTTGAATACTATGTGATGATAGAGGATTTGGAAAAGTTGAAATCAGTTATAAAAGAATATGAGGGTTGCAGAACGATGCATGAGAAAGTTTTATCTGCAATGGAGATAATTATTAATCAGATTGAAAAAGATGATAAAGCTATAAAAGAATACAAATTTGTATTATCAGAAAATCTGTTTCATGTTAGTAAATTAAATCATGCTGAATATTGCACTGATAAGATTTGTAACTGCCATAAGATAAGAAAAACATATGAAAAGCTTGCATAATTAAAAAAATAATTAATTTTCGGATTTTTATTAAAAGACCTATCCTTTTGGCTAGTTTACTTTTTCAAACCCTATCATATATAATAAAACAAAATGTGGAAAAGATGCGCAGAAATGGAGTGAATGTTATGAAAAAACGAAAATTAACACGAATTGTACAACAAATTTGGTAGCAACACATTGGACGACCCCTACCAGATTACCAGCGCGGAGGAGCTTCGGTGGTTCAGGGATACGGTTTAATAAACGCCGCTTGTGAGAGATATCAATATCACAGGCGGTGTTTTTTTTGCTTATAATTTTAAAACATGTGTCCGATATAATAAATTTTATTAAAAATATGGCTCCTATTTATTATTTGGACTTGAAATATGTTTCCAAAGGCTTTACAATTATACTCGGCATAAATTGGTACTTTCTTTTTTCGAAAGTGCCATAAAATATATTAAACGGAGGGCTAAAAATGAGCAACAAACTCAGTTTGTCAGCAAGTGATAGGATTTCAGCATTACTTGATGACTCAAGCTTTGTTGAAGTTGGTGCTTATGTAACAGCAAGAAACACTGATTTCAACATTCAAGATAAGGATACTCCAAAAGATGGTGTTATAACCGGTTATGGAGTTATCGATGGTAATTTAGTTTATGTTTATAGCCAGGATGCTAAGGTTTTAGGAGGCTCTATAGGCGAGATGCATGCAAAGAAAATCTCTAACCTTTATGACATGGCTATGAAGATGGGAGCGCCTGTTATCGGACTTATTGATTGCGCAGGACTTAGATTGCAGGAAGCTACAGATGCTCTTAATGCATTTGGAGAACTCTACCTCAAGCAGTCGCTTGCATCAGGAGTTATTCCACAGATTACTGCCATATTTGGTACATGTGGCGGTGGCGCTGCACTTATACCAACATTGACAGATTTCACTTTTATGACAAAGGAAGGTTCAAAGTTATTTGTTAACAGCCCTAATGCATTAGAGGAAAACAATATAACAAAGCTGGACACCTCTGCTGCAGAGTATGTAAGTGTTAATACTTCAAATGTAGATGCTGTATTTGAGACTGAGGAAGAACTCCTTGGTTCTATCAGAGCACTTGTAGATATACTTCCATGCTGTAATGAGGATGAAGGCAAATTTGATTCTACAACAGATGATATGAACAGAATTATTCCAAATCTTGATTCATTCAAGAATGATGGAAGAGCAGTCCTTCAGAATATTTCAGATAATTCATTTATTATGGAAATGAAGAAAGATTTTGCTACAGATATTGTTACAGCATTTATTAAGTTAAATGGTGTGGCTGTTGGATGTGTTGTTAATCAGGAGGATATCATCACAACAAATGGTGCATATAAGGCTGAGGAGTTTATTGATTTCTGCGATTCATTTAATATACCGGTACTTACACTTGTGAATGTTAAAGGATTTGCAGCTACAGTAAGAGAAGAAAAGATAATTTCAAAGGCCCTGGCAAAGCTGACATATGCATATGCAGATGCTACAGTGCCAAAGGTAACTGTAATTATGGATAAGGCGTATGGTACAGCATATACTGTTATGAATTCAAAGTCTATTGGAGCTGATATGGTATTTGCATGGCCTGACGCAGTTATCGGAACTATGGATCCGGAGATGGCAGTTAAGATTATGTATGAAGATGAGATTGCTGCTGCTTCAGATAAGCTTGCATTTATTAAAGATAAGAAGAAAGAATATACAGAAGCACTTTCAGGTGCTTTGTCAGCTGCAAGAAGAGGCTATATTGATGACATTATTGAGCCGGATGCTACAAGAAAGAGAGTGATTGCAGCATTTGAGATGCTTCTTTCAAAAAGAGAATCAAGACCATATAAGAAGCATGGTACTATATAAAAGGAGTGACAACTAAATGAAGAAAAAATTATTATTAATAGTTTCTATGTTAGCTGTTACTTTTGCATTGGCAGGCTGTGGTGCTGCCAAAAAAACTGTAGAGTTTGATTACACCAATGAAGAACTGGCACAAATGGTTCAGGATAAAAGCGATGAATATATGTATTATGTAAGTATAGATGAATTCTATAATTATGTTACAGATCCTGATAATACGGCAGATATAGATGAAAGTGAGGTAGATGCAATACAGGCATTTTCAAAGCTGGAAGATGAGTGCGGTGAGTTTGTTGAATATACAGGTGAATATGAGGCTGAGGTATCAGACGATACAGTTATTGTAAGCATATTTGCAAAGTGTGCTGACGAAGAAGCTGAAATCAAGGCTATTTTTATAAGTAATCTTGAGGAATATAATTTCCAGAAGTATTTATTTACATCTCAGGGATATGATGAAGCTACGGCAGATGAGGCATTAAAAGCAAACGGCATATATCCGTATAAGATTTCAGAATTTGAAATATCTGCAAATCAGACATTTGGTGCAAAGATGAAAGCGGCAGGTACAAATACAATAATCGGAATGGGTATTGTATTTATCGTTTTAATCTTTATTTCATTTATTATTTCATTGCTGAAGTATGTTCCTATGTTATTTGACAAAGAGACAAGAGCGGCAAGAAAGGCTGAAAAAGCAAAAAATGCAGCCGACGGAAGTGAAGATGATAAATCTTCGAAAGAAGAAACAAAGAGTGAACCGGCACAGTCAGGAGCAATTGTTGATATTGTTAATACTGAAACCGGAGAAAGTGCTATGGATGATTCACAGCTTGTTGCAGTTATTTCTGCTGCAATCACAGCTTATGAAGGACAGTCAGTTGTTATTTATCCAAGTAATGATAAATTAGTAGCTCGTCCAATAAGACGTATAAAGAGATAATATAGGAGGATATTGATATGAAGAATTATAGAATTACAGTTAATGGCACATCTTATGATGTAGCAGTTGAAGAATTGGCAGCAGGAACTGTTGCAGCAGCACCTGTTGCAGCACCTGCACCTGTTGCAGCAGCACCGGCACCTGCAGCAGCACCTGCACCTGCAGCAAAATCATCAGGCGCAGGAAGTATTAAGGTTGCAGCACCTATGCCTGGTAAGATTCTTGACATTAAGGCTAAAAATGGTGATGCAGTAAAGAAAGGACAGGTTATCCTTATTCTTGAAGCTATGAAGATGGAAAATGAAGTTGTTGCTCCGGAAGATGGTACTATCGCAAGCATTGATACTACTGTTGGTGCTATGGTAGAAGCAGGAGATACATTAGCATCATTGAACTAATGTATGTGACTGAAATAATCTGATAGGAGGAAACAACTAAATGGGTAGTAGTATACTTGACGTTTTGTCAAACTTAGCAGAACAGACCGGTTTCGCAAGCCTTGACTGGAAGAACTACATTATGATACTTGTAGCTTTTCTGTTTATGTATCTTGCAATCGGAAAGGGCTTTGAGCCACTTCTTCTTGTGCCAATCTCATTTGGTATGTTTTTGGTAAACATGTTCCCTGACATTATGGCAGAGGGTGGTTTATTGCATTATTTTTATTTACTTGATGAGTGGAGTATTTTGCCATCTCTTATATTTATGGGTGTTGGTGCCATGACGGACTTTGGACCGCTTATTGCGAATCCAAAGAGCTTTATATTAGGTGCAGCAGCTCAGTTTGGTATCTATGCAGCTTATTTCCTTGCATTCCTTATGGGATTCAACGGAAAAGAAGCAGCAGCAATATCAATCATTGGTGGTGCTGATGGTCCTACATCTATATATCTTGCAGGTAAGCTTGGTATGGGTGGTACATTACTTGGTCCTATAGCAGTTGCGGCATATTCATATATGTCACTTGTTCCTGTTATACAGCCACCTATTATGAAAGCTCTTACAACAAAGAAGGAAAAACTTATTAAGATGCCTCAGCTTCGTCCTGTTACAAAGCTGGAGAAAATCTTATTTCCTATAATTGTTACACTTGTAGTTGTAATGATATTACCGACAACAGCACCTCTTGTAGGTATGCTTATGCTTGGTAATCTGTTTAGAGAATGTGGTGTTGTTAAACAGCTTACAGAAACAGCTTCAAATGCTTTGATGTATATTGTTGTTATTTTACTTGGTACATCTGTAGGTGCTTCCACAAGCGCAGAGAATTTCCTTCAGATAAGTACACTTAAGATTGTTTTATTAGGACTTATAGCATTTGCCTTTGGTACTGCAGCCGGAGTATTATTTGGAAAGATAATGTGCTGGGCTACTAAGGGTAAGGTTAATCCGCTTATTGGTTCAGCAGGTGTATCTGCAGTACCTATGGCTGCAAGAGTTTCACAGAAGGTTGGCGCTGAGTACGATCCGACAAACTTCCTTTTGATGAACGCTATGGGCCCAAATGTTGCAGGTGTTATTGGTACAGCTGTTGCAGCAGGTACATTCCTTGCAATATTCGGAATGTAGTTTAATGTCATATTTAATAGTTTGATCGTTTA
>JBJEMQ010000429.1:0-4281 GCA_051879755.1 Coprococcus sp.
TTATGTAATATTGTAACAAATATTTATGCCTGTTTTTCGATTTCCATGTTCCCATAGCACAAGTATAACATAAAAAAGCACTTCGGGCTACCTTAACCCATCGTCTAAAGCCAGTGGGATTGCGGTAGCCCCTATTTCAAATGGTTTTGTTATGTAGTCATCAGCACCAGCCTTAAGTCCTTTAACTTTATCATTTAGTTCACTCATTGCTGTCAGAAATATTACAGGGACTCCAAAAGACTTAAAATATTCCATAAGCTCATAACCATCTATACCGGGAAGCATTATATCAAGCAGCACCAGATCAAAATGCTCATTCGTAATAATATCTGCTGCCTCTACTCCATCAAATGCCTGACTACAGGAATAACCGGCTCTCATCAAATTCATTTTTATAAGATTGGAAATTGGTTCCTCATCTTCCACTATCAAAACTTTAATCATAATTTTCCTCATTTCTGTAAAATTTTTATCTCAGTCGGAGATAAAAGTCTCCGGCGGATGGCAGAGATGCGAAGATGAAGATGTCGCACATAAGTGCAACGCGCATCTCGCCGTCAATAACGCTGAGGCGTTATTGAATCAAGATATATTTCTAAATTACGATTAATTTATACACTTTTTGCATCAAAGTTGTAACATAATAATATATTTTCAAAATATTTACAGAATAAATAAGGAAGCAACTGACATCCACAAGGGAATGAATCAATTTGCTTCCTTTTACGTTCTATAATGTTAAGACTAGTTGTTTATAAGCTTGTCCTCACCATTCCAGCTATACAGCTTACGAACCTCTTCACCAACCTTCTCTGAAGGATGCTCAGCAGCAAGCTTTCTCATAGCCTTGAAATGTACCTGACGGCCTGCATCTGACATATCTGTAAGGAATTCCTTTGCAAATGTACCATCCTGGATATCTGAAAGAATCTTCTTCATAGTCTTCTTTGTATCCTCAGTGATAATCTTAGGACCAGTGATATAATCACCATACTCAGCAGTATTTGAAATTGAATATCTCATTCCTGCAAAACCTGACTGGTAAATAAGGTCAACAATGAGCTTCATCTCATGAATACATTCGAAGTATGCATTTCTTGGATCATAACCGGCTTCACAAAGTGTTTCAAAACCAGCCTGCATAAGTGCACATACACCACCGCAAAGAACTGCCTGCTCACCAAATAAGTCTGTCTCAGTCTCTGTTCTGAAAGTTGTCTCCAAAACACCTGCTCTGGCACCACCGATTGCAAGTGCATATGCAAGAGCCTTATCAAGAGCCTGACCGGTTGCATCCTGCTCTACAGCTACAAGACAAGGAACACCCTTACCTGCCTGATACTCTGAACGAACTGTATGACCCGGTCCCTTTGGTGCTACCATAGTTACATCAACATCCTTAGGTGGCTTAATTGTTCCAAAATGAATATTAAATCCATGAGCAAACATAAGCATATTTCCCGGCTCAAGATTTGGCTCGATATCTTTTTTATACATATCAGCCTGTAACTCATCATTAATAAGAATCATGATAATATCTGCTTTCTTTGCAGCTTCAGCAGCTGTATATACTTCAAATCCCTGAGCTTCAGCCTTTGCCCAAGACTTGCTTCCCTCATAAAGACCAATAATTACATTACAGCCAGACTCCTTAGCATTAAGAGCATGTGCATGTCCCTGGCTTCCATAACCAATAACTGCGATTGTCTTACCATCCAATACTGATAAGTTACAATCTTCCTGATAATAAATTTTTGCATCTGCCATTTTTTTATCCTCCTAAATTATAAATGACTATTATGTATATATTAATCACCTTCAGGTAATTAAAAGCTAATTAACCTCTTACAAGACCTGTAAGACCTGTTCTTACCAGTTCTATTATCTCAAAGCCATCTAAAAGCTTAAGAAAAGCTTCACATTTTGTAGTTGCTCCCGTAAGTTCTATTATAAGTGACTCCTTTGATACATCAACTATATTTGCTCTGAATATATCTGCAATAGAAACAATATCCTTTCGAATAGATGCATCGCATTTAACCTTTACAAGAACAAGCTCCCTGCATACAGATTTATTAGGTTCTAATTCAACTATCTCTACAACATCCTCCAGCTTATTAAGCTGCTTCTTAATCTGAATCAAGCTTGCCTCATCACCACTCGCAGCGACAGTCATTCTTGAATATGCAGGGTTTTCTGTAATACCTACAGTAACACTATCAATATTATATCCTCTGCGACTAAATAATCCTGAAACTCTGCTTAAAACTCCTGATGTATTATCTACAAGAAGTGATAAAACAATATTACTCATTAAACAGTACCACCTTTCAATGCCTCTATCTATTAAAAATAACTCAAACTTTATTATAGTAAGTATAAACTTTGTTGTCAATTTGAAAAACAAATTTATTCAATTTTCAACAATTTCTTTACAAGAACAACTGCATCTGCAGCATCTTTGGAATAACCATCTGCACCTATTTCCTCAGCATAGCTTTCTGTAATAACAGCTCCACCTATGATAACCAGATATGGAAGTTTTCTCTCTCTTACTGCATCAGTTACCTCTTTCATCTTTACCATGGTAGTTGTCATAAGTGCTGATAAACCTATTATACTGGCATTATTCTTTTCTGCCGCCTCAAGTATAGTCTCACATGGCACATCTTTGCCAAGATCAATTACATTAAAGCCGTAATTCCTAAGCATAAGTACAACAAGATTCTTTCCTATATCATGTATATCCCCTTCAACTGTTGCTACAACTATAGTAGGCATATCTGTATTGTCTTTATCCTTTAGTATAAGAGGACTTATAACAGATATTGCCATTTCCATAGTTTCTGCACTTCCTATAAGCTGTGGAAGGAAATATTTCTTTTTTTCAAAAAACTCTCCGACTTTATTAATTGCAGGAATTAAATCTCTATCTATAATGTCCTGAGGGTCTGTTCCAGTATCAAGTGCATTCTGCACATCATCAAGTATCGTACGTTTATTTCCTTTTAACACATCATTATAAATAACTGAACCTACAGACTCATTTTCACTTTCTGATACAATTTGCGGCTTTGAAATACCGGAGCCTGCTGTTGTTTCTATTGCCCTGACATTTTCTATATATCTTATATCTGCCTCTTCTTTATTAAGAAGCATATCTGAAGCATAAGCTGCATTCATCAACATCGTCTGTGAAGGATTTGCTATAGCCATAGTAAGTCCTCTGTCTATAGCCATTGTAAGAAATGCTGTATTTACAAACTGACGATCCGGCAAACCAAAAGATATATTCGAGAGTCCGCAAATGGTTGCCAGTTCTAATTCATCCTTGCAATAAGAAATTGTGTCAAAACATTCTAATGCCGCCTTTGGATTTGCACCAACGGTTGCTACTAATCCATCAACTACTATATCCTCTTTTGCAAAACCAAGAGCCAATGCCTTTTCTAATATAATGTTTATGATGTTTTTCTTTTCTTCCAATGATTTCGGCAAGCCCTCATCGGAAAGCGGAAGTAAAATAAACATTGCACCATATTTTCTGGCAATCGGAAGCAATTTTTCAAATTTCTCTTTTTCCAGTGAAATGGAGTTGATTAATGCACGTCCAGGATAAATACGGAGTGCTGCTTCTATAATATCTACATGGCTCGAATCAATACAAAGCGGACAGTCTACCATCGCACTTACCTCGTAAATGACATCTAACATCATCTGCTTTTCGTCGATTCCGTTCATCCCCATATTGACATCCAAAATGGCTGCTCCGTTTTCTTCCTGTTCTCTTGCCATAGAACGTACCAAATCAAGGCTTCCTTCTTTTAATTCTGCCTGAAGCTTTTTCTTTCCGGTTGGATTGATTCGCTCTCCCACTACCAAAAACTGACCATCCAAATCCATTTCTACCGTCTTTCGCTCAGAAGTTACCACACGTCTATGCTTTTTACTTATTTCTTTTAACGGAACATCTTTCACCGCTTCTGCCAATGCTTTGATGTGCTCCGGCGTCGTTCCACAGCAACCACCTACGATGCATGCCCCTGCTTCTACCAGCTTTTTTCCTACTGTCGCAAATTCTTCCGGTGTCGTGTTATAAACCGTCACTTCATCTACCAGTTCCGGAAGTCCCGCATTTGGTTTTGCAAGAACCGGTATATTCGCATATGCAACCATTTCTTTTACCGGTGCTAGCATTTCTTCCGGTCCGGTAGAACAATTAAGTCCTACTGCATCTACACCTAAACTCTGCATAACAATAACTGCCGTTTTGGGATCTGT
>JBJEMQ010000430.1:0-4280 GCA_051879755.1 Coprococcus sp.
TATAATCCATATGTAACAATTCCTGACCTTACCATATTGTAACTTTTGTCATTCAACTCCATTATAGCAGCACTGTTTGCTATATGCTTAATCGGTATATCAATTCCAATTTCTTTTAAACAATTATTTATCCATGTAAAATCTGCAAGCTGCTTCTTTGCTGAATCCTTATTATATTCATCTGCTTTGGCATAATGAGTGAATATACCCTCTATGTCTATCCCCGGCATATCATTTATACACTTTATGGCATTAATTCCTTCTTCGCTACATGGAACACCAATACGGCTCATTCCTGTATCTACCTTTATATGAACCTTTACCTTTTTGCCTCTTTTAAGTGCCATATCTGATAATATGCGACAACTCTCTACATCATACATAGCCGGTCTTATATCATACTCAATCAGTTGCTCAAAATCACATTCATCAGTATATCCCAAAATCAGCACCGGCTTATCTATGCCATTTCGTATAAGTTCTATTCCCTCATCTATAAATGCCACTGCATAAAAATCTACTATATCATATATTGCTTTTGACACCTCTATGGAGCCATGTCCATATGCATCTGCCTTTACAACAGCAAGAAGCTTCTGGCTGCTATCCATCATTCTTCTCATTTCAAGTAGATTCCATCTGATATTATCCAAATTTATATCAGCCTCAACTCTATATATTCTGTCCATCTGTATCGCCTCCAAGCACATATGGAATACTTTCTGCTATATCACCGGATGTCATTCCATAACTGCCTTTTTTCATTCTCGCATAATCACCTGCCAGACCATGTATATATACACCAAGCCTTGCCATATCAACAGCATTCTTTCCCATACAGCATAAAGCTGCTATAATACCTGCCAATACATCGCCCGAACCTCCGGTTGACATCCCGTTATTTCCACTTGTATTTACATATACATGCCCGCTACCGTCACTTACACATGTTCTTGCATCCTTAAGTACACAAGTAACATTATACTTTTCCGCTAATTCTTCACAATAAAGTGGCATATTCTTCTTCATATCATTTATGGAAACATGATTCATGCGCTCCATCTCCTTCATATGAGGAGTTAATATTATTGATGCTTTTTTATCCTCAAGGAGTTCCATATGTTCTGCGAGTATATTAATACCATCTGCATCTATAATCAATAGCTTTTTATATTCTGTCAATATTTTAATCAACATAAGTACAGCAATTCCTTCTGTACCTATACCCGGTCCTATAAGAAGTGTATCGCCATATGACATGGCATCCTCCACGCACAACATAGCTGACGCACTGTCATTATATGTCATTACAACAGCCTCCGGAACTGTAATCCCTATAATATTCCTGTTACTCTCATGGGTATATACCTTTACCAGACCGCATCCTGTTTTATAAGCAGCTTTCGCCGCTAAAGTAAGAGCTCCTGATATATCTTTATTTCCTGCTATAACAGCTACCTTCCCATATGTCCCTTTATTTGAGTCATTCCGTCTTTTAGGGATGCGCAACGAAGCATCTTTCTTATCAAATGTAAAATATTTTGGTTTAACATCTTCTATAACTTTTTGTGGAAATCCTATATCAGCAGTATATATAGTACCACAATATTCATGTCCCGGATAAAATATAAGTCCGGATTTCATAAGACCAAAAGTAACAGTTATATCTGCCCTAAATGCTGTACCGAGTATTGCTCCTGTTGTAGAATCTATACCCGATGGAACATCTATAGCTGCTTTTAATCCGGTCATCTGATTTAATATCTCAATAACCTCTTTATGCAATCCACTAACATCTCTTGAAAGTCCTACGCCAAATATTCCATCTACTATTACATCATATGTCTGTTTTGGTATATGGTCATATACATTTAATCCAAGCTTTTTTATTATATCCATCTGAAGTAAAAAGCTGTCACTACAGCGATTTATAGCATCAATGAAATAAATATCAACATCATAACCCTTCTCGTGAAGCATTCTTGCTACAGCCAGACCATCCCCACCATTGTTGCCACCTTCGACAACTATCAGACTGCTACCGGAATTTCCTGCATGCTCTACAATTCGTTCTGTCACTCCACAAGCTGCCCTTTCCATAAGCACCATGGCCGGTATACCTATATCATTTATTGTCCTTCGGTCTATCTCCTGCATCTCTGCGGCAGAAGCCAAATATCTCATAATTATCTCGCATCCTTTTCTATTCTTCTTAAAAACAGCATACTAAGTATTGCAAATACTAATATGAACGCAATCAACACCAGCCAGACTTTTAGCAGGCCTGAAGTAGAGGATACATAATAATCTTCATATGCCGTAGGCATTATAGCTGCTAATTGTCCTGATTCATCTTCGAATACAGCTCTTGTTATCATATCGTTCAGATGAGCTATTCTTCCTAACGCTGACATTCCCCAATGGCTTATGGTAAGTTTAGATACTAATTCTACAGCTCCGCCTTCAAGCTTGAATAATACACCTGATAATACAAGCTGTATTATAATTATGATAGGTGCTATAAGATTTGCCAATTCATTTGTCTTTACTATGGATGAAATCAGCATTCCCATAGCATCAGCAGAATACATAATCAGGAAAATACTTATGTAATATTTTATGAAAGAAGCCCCATTAAATATCAAATCAGATGAAGGGAACTTCAAAAAATTATAGCATATAGCTGTCATAATGGCACTCTGAATAAGACACACTACAGCCTGTACCAGCAAAATAGAAAGTATATATGACGGAATTTTCATATTTGTCATATATTCTCTCTTTACGATACTTCTCTCTTTACATATCTCCGTAAGCGAATTGAACATTCCGATATAAATAACTGCACTTGTTATTGCAAATAATGCGGAAGATGCATTTTCAAAACACTCAAATGTATTTTTACGCGATACATATGAAAGCAACAATCCTATAACAATAGGAAATAATACTACCATTCCCAGCTTTGCTTTATTATTTATCATTATTTCTGCATTACGCTGCATCATTATAAACATCTGGCGTATTGCACCAACTTCTTTTTTATTTCTCATTTTTTCTCTCCTTATCACCTGTAAAAGCACTATTTATCTCATATAACTTTGTCTATAATACCGGTCATATTCATCTGTATGTTCCCTTATTATTTTATAGACATCTGTCATATCCTTTACATTAAACAGTTCATATGCCTCTTCAGGAGATCCTGCAAAACAAAGCTTACCACCCGGAGCAAAAAACAGTATCTTATCAAACATATCTATATTCTTTAATGTATGTGTAATTACAATTACTGTTTTTTCATGTACATGCGCAAGATTTTTAAGTGAGCTTATCAGATTTGTCTCTGTTTCAGGGTCAAGACCTGAGGTTGGCTCATCAAGGAAAAGTATCGGAGGATCTGATACAAGCTCAGATGCAATACTTACTCTCTTCCTCTGTCCACCACTTACCTTTTTGACATCACTTGCCTGACACTTTGCATCAAGTCCAAGCATATTGAAGGTCTGATCTATTCGCTGTTCTCTCTCTGTCTTATTTATATCCTTAGGGAGTCGCATTTTTGCAATATATCGGAGTGTCTGTCGTACACTTATTCCATTTCTGAGTAAATCCTCCTGTGGTACATAACCAATCTGCTTCTTGAGCTGGTCCTTATGAGTATATAGATTTATTCCGTCCATATATACTGCACCGGAAGTAGCTTCTTCATAACCATTTATGCAGTTTAAGAACGTGGTTTTACCTGCACCGGAGCCTCCTAACACTGCTACAAATTCTGATGGCTCTATAGTAACATTCACCCTGTCTAAAATGCATTTCATATGTTTATTCTGATTATATGACGGATCTGTTTTCGGGCATTTAACCACCTTTGATATATTATCAATTTTAAGCTCGCACCCTGAATTTGGAAGATTATATATCAGCATACCTCTTGTATATATAATCTTGATATTGACTATTTGTATTATATCCTTTTCCTTTAATACAACAGAGCCTTTAACAGCCATTCTATTTATAAATGTTCCATTCTTACTGTTCAAATCCTGATATACCCAGTTTCCATTTGTACGGGTAAATACACCATGCTGCCTTGACATCTGCACGGAAGGTATAGCTATATCACTATTACCTACTGCTCTTCCTATATATACCTGATTCGTTGTACCATCTTCGAGATATCTGACATTCCATTTCTGTCTGGAATAATCAAACATGGAAAATATCATCAAAACACCGAACTCATCATTCTTGCTCCGTATCTCTATTACAGAGCC
>JBJEMQ010000431.1:0-4237 GCA_051879755.1 Coprococcus sp.
AAAATTACTTATTACGAAAATGGTCTTGAAGGTGGCAAAGGCATTACTTTCACAAACGAAGAGTGGAATAAATATCTTTCAGAGCATAACAATTGGATAAAAGGCCAGGTAAAAATATCAGTAAGAAATAATAGATTTTATAACAAAATCGGTTATCAGGCAGCAGGGAAGGTCAATGAGGAAAAGGATAGTTTTACTTTAAAAGAGGATAGTAGCATTACTTCATATTCATACTGGGCACTTAACGATGTGACAGGTGCGACGACATGTAATGAAGAAAAAGGAAAGAACAGCTTTACAGTGGGAGTTGACAACACAGCACCTGTTCATGTTGAAGGCTCATTGCAGAATGACAATAAATGTTATGAAGGGGCAAGTACTTCGATAAGACAGTATTTTAACGACGATTATGAGATAAGTGGCACCTTCTATGATGAGACAAGCCGGGTGGCAAAGATTGAATATACTACAGATGCAGACAAAGGCGACAAGGCTCAATGGAAGGAAATAACTGATATACAGGCTGGAAAGGAGGATGGACAGACCTCGTATAATTTAAAGCTTGGACAGGGCTCCTATACAGGAATTGCATTTCGTGCAACAGATAATGCCGGAAATGTGAGTGCACAGACAGAAATAAAAAATGAGAACGGACGCTATATTCAGATAGTGGTGGATAAGGAGGCACCTAAGCTTAATATAAAGGCGCAGAGTCAGGATAATGAATACGAAGGAGAGTGGACGAATAAACCCATAGAATACACAGTTTCAGCTAAAGATGATTTTGGTACACAGCTTTCAGGTATTTATAAATATCAGTACCAGTACGTGAAAATAGGAGATACTTATTCTGAAGATGACAGTGCATGGATGGATATGGATGCAGGTAACAGACTTGTTATAGGAGCAGACAGTACTGATGAACAGGAATCGGATTCAACTGATACAACAACAGAAAACAGTGTCTTAGATACAAATAGAAACGGTACATATTATTTCAGAGCGATTACAAGAAGCGGTGTGAAGACTACAGTAGAAGAACAAAAGGAGGAATGCAGGCGGATAAGACTGTGGCAGACATTGCAGGATAAGTGTGAGATCGTACAGACAGGAGGAGACGGAGCTCGTAAAAACGAATGGTATAATAAAGCTTCCGGAGTACCGAAGATTTATTTCAATTATCCAAGATATGACAATGGTGTCATAAATAAAGAATATGGGGCACCGATTACAATTCATACCAGATTGAAAGTGACCACAGAGGAAGGTACATCGACATCAGGTGATAAAACAGCAACAATTGGTATCATGAGTGATGACGATTATAAGAGACAACTTATCACAAAAGACGACCTGAAGAATATAATAGTGGACTTTGACTATGACAAGTCAACAGGCTATGCAAAAGATGGCATATATACTTTAGAATACTGGATAAGTGATGCAGCAGGAAATGAATCACAGCATGACACTTATGAATACAAAATAGACACCCATGAGCCGACAAATCTTATGATAATGGTCAATGGAACTGACATGAGTGCAGACAGCAATGAAACGATATATTATGAGCGCTTTTATAAGAAGGAGGTAAGTGGAAACGCATCCGCAGATTATGGAATCAGCGGTAAGGGTTCATTAAAGTTATTAAGAGCAAAGCAAATAGGTGACTGGAATAATAATAAAGGATTTATTCAGAATGACACAGATTCATTTACCATACCGGCATGCACAAGATGCTTCGTATATGCAGTTGCAGAGGATGAAGCAGGCAATACTTCACAGGCATGGACCAGAGGAATAGTTGTAGATGATAAGGCACCTATGGAAGGTGAAGCACCAGAGCTTGTCCTTACACCAAAGGGAGCTAACAAAAATGGATTCTATAACAAAGATATTCCTGTGGAAATCAGTATAAAGGATTCTCCTGAAGATGATAACTATTCATCATTGCAAAGTATAAAATATACAGTTGGAAATGAAGGAAAAGAGACTGTTTCAGGGCAGGAAATTTTCAGCTTTACAAAAGAACTGCCTACGCAGGAAGAACTGACACAGGCGTCATCTTTTAAAACGACACAGATTGTACCGGCAGTAGAAAATGAAAGTAATTTTTCATACATAGAGGTGACAGCAACAGACCGTTCAGGAAATACCAATACATTTACCAGACAGCTTAAAATTGACGTTACAGCACCTGTAACAGACATAAGCTTTGACAATATGGAATCGCAGAATGGAAAATATTTTAAGGCTGACAGGACAGCAACGATACATGTCCATGAACTTAACTTTGATCCGACTGGCGTATCTGTGAATATTACAAAAAACGATAAACCATATCAGGCAGAGCTTTCAGGCTGGTCACATGATGGAATGGAACATTATGCAACAATTTCTTTTACTGAAGACGGCGATTATACAATGACCGTTAACTGTAAAGACTTAGCGGATAATAAGGCAGAAAGTGTGACAGCACCGGAATTTACGGTTGATAAGACAGCACCGGTACATGTAGAGGAGGCTTTTGAAAATAATAATGAATGCTACGAACCAGCAAGCAGTTCTTCAGTTCAGTATTTTAATAAGGACTATACAATAAGCGGTGAGTTCTTTGATGAGACAAGCAAAGTGAAGAGCATACAGTATACAACTGATGCTGACACAGAAAATCCGCAGTGGCATGATGTACCGGTTATGAGCCAGGGTGACGAGCCAGAAAATATGAAGTACAGTTGTACTTTAGGACATGGCATTTATACAGGTATCGCTTTCAGGGCTATTGATGCATCAGGAAATGTAAGTGACATAAAGGCAATAACCAATGAAAACGGAAAATATATTAAAGTCATTGTAGACGCAACAGAACCGTTAATTAATGTTGCAGTGCATACAGAAAATACAGATAAATACGAAGGAGAGTGGACAAATAAAGAAATAGACTGCACGATTACTGATGTGACAGACCGGAATGCTTTTCTGGTAGGAATATTTAAATATCAGTACCAGTACGTAAAGATAGGAGAATCGTACTCAATTGCAGACAGTGCATGGGAAGACGCACCCGGAGACCTGATCCTGAGACTTGGAGTTAAAGGTGCCGGACAGGAAGATATGAGTTTTTCAGACAAAAACGGTACATATTATTTCAGAGCAATATCAAGAAGCGGCGTGATAACATCATTAAATAACCAGCCTCATGAAAGAATCCGCCTGCAGCAGACTCTTAGCGAAAGAAAAGAACTTTCCATTACAGAAAGTGGTATAACAAGAAAGAATGAGTGGTATAACAAGGAATCAGGAGTTCCAAAGATAGAATTTGTATATCCTGAATATGACAGCGGTGTCACGAGCAAGAGATATGACGCACCTGTCACAATCCATACCATACTTACAGCTACGATGGAGGAGGGAGATAAGGACTTCGGAGAAAAGATAGCGACCATAGGCATAATGAGTGATGAGGACTATGCAAAACAGGCAGTTACACAGACTAATATAGGTGAGCTTGCAATTGATTTTGGATTTGATGGAGCTTCGGGTTATGCTAAGGATGGCATCTATACGCTTGAATACTGGATTACTGATGAGGCAGGAAATGAGTCAGCGCATGATACTTACGAATATAAGATTGATACCCATGAGCCTACAAATCTTACAATCAATATTGACGGAAATGATATGACAGCAGAGCCCGGAAGTGCAATACATTATGAGAAATTCTATCAAAGTGAGATAGGAGGAAAGGCAGGCGCAGAATACGGTATTAGCGGCAAGGATACGCTTAAGATATATAAGGAAAAAAGAACAGGTGACTGGAAAGAAGATGGCAGTTTTACACAGAATGATTCAGATTCATTTTCAATTTCAGCCTGCTATCGAGGTTTTGTATATATTTTAGCTGAAGATGTTGCCGGAAATAAGTCTGAAAGTTATTCACGAGGTGTGGTTGTTGATGACAAGGCGCCTACTGGAATGACAAATGCAGAGCTTGTACTTACACCAGAGGGAGCAAATGAAAATGGCTTCTACAATGATGACATAGAGGTTAAGCTTCAGGTAAGAGACGAGCCTCTAGATGACAATTTCTCTGCACTTGAAACAGTAAGCTGTGTAGTAGGAAAAGAAGAAAACGAGGCAGGCAGCAATAAAGAGCTTTTCAGCTTTACAACACTACAGCCGACAGAGGAAGAACTGAATGCAGCAGGTTCATTTGAGACAGTAGAGGTAATAGATG
>JBJEMQ010000432.1:0-4195 GCA_051879755.1 Coprococcus sp.
AATATTTGCGTATATACCATTGTGTATAGATTATAAATACGGAGGTATAGGGATGAAGGATAATGGACTTTTGATTCAGTATTTCAATGCAAATACACCGGATAACCAGACTTTATGGGCAGATGCAGCGAAGGATGCTGATACACTTAAGAAGCTTGGGGCTACAGCAGTATGGTTTCCGCCGGCGACAAAGGGTGCTAAGGGAAAAGAGGACATGGGGTATGCACCATATGATTTATTTGATTTAGGTGAATTTGACCAAAAAGGTTCTGTGGGTACAAGGTATGGAACTAAGGCTGAATATATTGAGGCAATTAAAGCCATGAAGACAGCCGGAATAGATGTTTATGCAGATATAGCTGTGAGACAGAAGGTTGGTGCAGATAAGATAGAGAGCGTATCTGCCACTGACTTTAATATGAAAGATAGCCCGCAGATGATTGGTAATAAGAAAAAGGTTGGGGCTTTATCTAAATTTACTTTTCCGGGAAGAAAAACAAAATATTCAAAATTTAAATGGAATTTTAATCATTTTGCAGGAATAGATTGGGATCAGGATGAATTCAAGAAACGTGTATGTGCGCTTTCGGGAGTTGATTTAGAAGAGGCTGAGAAGGATTTTTCAAAATATGATTACATATTGGGCTGTGAGATAGACTTTTATAATCAGGAGGTCTATGAGGAGCTTATGGCATGGGCAGAATGGTATGAGAAGAATACGGATGTAGACGGATTCAGATTTCAGGAGGCAGAAACCATTCCAGGATGGTTTATAAAAGATTTTACCAGTATTGCAGCAAATGCAGGAAAAGAGCATAAAGATATATTTACAGTAGGTGATTTCTGGCATTGGAACTGCCAGTATATAAATGATTATATTGCATCAACCGATGGAGTTGCTTCCATGTTTGATGTACCGCTTCATTTCAATTTCCATGATGCTTCCATGGCAGATGGCGATTATGATTTGGGCAGACTTTTGGATGGCTCTATGATGATGAATAATCCTACGAAGGCAGTAACTTTTGTGGATAATCATGAGTCACAGGTTGGTGGAATACTTGAATCATATGTTGATGACTGGTTTAAACCTCTTGCATATGCAGTTATTCTTTTGAGGGAGCAGGGATATCCATGTATGTTTATGGGGGATTACAAAGGAATTCCTGAGGTAAAGGTAAAATCAAAAAAGGTAATATTAAATAAATTATTAAAGCTTAGGAAAAAATATGCATATGGTGTGCAGCATGATTATTTTGATCACCCTGATGTAGTTGGATGGACAAGAGAGGGAGATATGGAACATGAAAATTCCGGCTTGGCTGTTGTTATGTCTGATGGTACGGGCGGAACAAAGAGGATGTATATAGGAAAGCAGTTTGCCGGTATGCATTTTGCCGATGTTATGGGTAATGCAAAATATGATATAAAGATAGATAACGAGGGATGCGGCGAGTTCTATGTTAACAGACAGGGAGTTGCTGTGTGGATTAAGAAAGACTGCAGATTATAATAAAGGAGCTGGCGACATGGGAAAAACAGTACACACAGAGGCAGTACAGGATTTATTTGAAGCGATACTTACATTAGAGACGGAAGAAGAGTGCTTTAACTTCTTTGAGGACGTATGTACAGTGAATGAGCTGCTTTCAATAGCACAGAGATTTGCAGTTGCCAAGATGCTTAAAGAGAATAATACCTATCTGGAGGTAGCGGAGAAAACAGGCGCTTCTACAGCAACCATAAGCAGGGTAAACAGGTCGCTTAACTATGGAAAGGATGGCTACGAGCTGGTATTTTCCAGAATGAAAAAAGATAAATAGAAAAAATAGAATGCGATATGCCCACTGTCTATTTGACGGTGGGCATATCACATTCTCTCTCTTTTTTGCTATTTTACTTTCGCAGATTTGCTTTTGTCATTTTTGCTTTTTTCGGATGATTTACTTTTTTCCGGATTATCCTTTGCCACTTTTTTTGATGCTTCATTCTTTTTATTCATATCATCAATGAGATGTTCTACATATTTCTTTTTTACATAGATATCTGCTGACAGCAGAGATATAACACTCATGGTATGAAGATATGGTTCATTTTCTTCATCGTACATTTGAGAAGCTTTTTCATTTGTGGCAATAACACTATCTATAATATCATCATATGTATCATGTTGAAAATCATATAACTTGCCATATATATCACATATATCAGGTGTTCCCGTTTCTGCCTGATAATGAGTCTCTATCATAGGCATAAGGAGAGTCTGTATGTCTGTTATACTTAATATATTTTTTAGATAATAAATATATATGAGCAGTGTAAGATGCTCTTTTGAATATCTTTTTTTATTTGGAGAGGGGAGAAGATTATTTTTTGTATAATTATTTATCATGGTTTTTGTCATGACTTTGTCCTCGTCATTTCTTCTGTTTCCCCCGAGCTGTTCTTCCATAAAGGTAGTAAGCTGATCCATATATAAATCAATGGAAGGAATGTCTTTAGGGTTAATAAAGTCAATTCCTTTGATTATATTTATTATTTCCTGTCTCTTTATATCTTTATCCATAGCTTTGCCTCACTATTAATAATTGAAATTATAAACACATTATATAGTATTCAAAACTACATATCAAGGTTTTTTTGAAAATATAATTTCAATGTAAAGTTAGTTCACGCATTTGAAGCATTGCTAATCTCACCGGATGATTCCGTAACTGGAAGGATTTCAACGAGAACTCTGGCTACACGTTTTTTATCCATTTCAGTTACACGGCAAGAGATAACGCCATCAGAAGCCACATCACCCATTGAAGGAAGATGGTCGAGAAGTTCTATAATATAGCCTCCCAGAGAGTCGTAGTTTTCTGATTCAATATCGAGGTTTAAGATATCGCTTAAATCATCAAGTTTTATTGAACCATCTACGCTGTAATGTGTATTGTCCAGCCTGATTACATTATTATGTTCAGCTGTATCATATTCATCTTTAATATCTCCGATTATTTCTTCTACTAAATCTTCTATTGTTACAAGACCTGCGCTGACGCCATATTCGTCGAGTACTATGGCCATAGAATTAGAATCGGTTTTCATATGTGCAAGTAAATCATTCGTTTTCTGGTATTCATATACATATAAAGGTTCACGAATGATTTCCCGTAAATTAAAATTATCAATATCCTTATGTGTAGCTTCATAAAAGAACAAATCCTTTACATGCAATATACCTACGATATTATCTCTTGAATCTTCATATACAGGTATTCTTGTATATGGAACCTCCATATATACATTAAGCAGCTCTTCATAGGAAGAATCAATGGGAACAATAGTCATATCAGCACGAGGTATCATGATATCACGAGCTCTTGAATCCCCAAAATCAACAACATTTGTAATCATTTCCTTTTCGTTATCTTCGATTACTCCTTCCTCTTCGCTTACATTTACCATTGTAAGAAGCTCGTCTTCGGTAATTTTTTGCGCTATTCCATTTCTGTCAACACGCAGTATAAAGAATATACCACTTGCTATTTTGTCAACAATAAATACAAGCGGGGTAAAAATAAACATAAGGAACTCTATAATTCCAACATATATCATTGATATTTTCAGACTGTAAAGCTGCGCCAGAGTTTTTGGGGTTATTTCACCAAAAAGAAGTACAACCAATGTAAGGATACCTGTTGCAATTCCTATGGCACTGCTTCCAAATATATTTGTTGTGAGAGTGGTTGTAAGTGCTGATGCAGAAATATTTACTATATTGTTTCCGATTAATATAGTGCTGATAAGTTTGCTGCTGTTTTCTGTAATTTTAAGTACCCTGGCAGCACGCTTATTGCCATTGTCTACAAGTGAACGCAGAGCATATTTGTTGACAGTAGTAAGTGCTGTTTCTGCAGAAGAGAAAAATGCTGATAATATTAAAAGTATGATAAGAATAATGAGCTGTATAATAGTACCGGGCTCCAAAAAAAATCATCTCCATTTCGTTGAATTTTTAGTATTCATTTTACTGAATGAATATACTCTTGTCAAGAAAATTGATGATGCGGGATGTTGATTAAGTATAGCAAAAGAATTTCCTGCGCATGTTGGTGTGAATAATATGTATGACCATTAGAAATAATAGAAATGTAACATGTAAATTAAAACTGATTACAAAGAAAGAGGTGTAAATATGAGAAGTTCA
>JBJEMQ010000433.1:0-4186 GCA_051879755.1 Coprococcus sp.
TATCATGGCAATTATGTAAGTAATGATGGACAGACAACTGTACCGAACTTTACGTCAGATATTGGCAAGGTGCATTGTGGAGAGCATTCAAATACTAATGTACCGGGAACAGGCAATTATACATATGAGGAGTATAATGTTGATGAATTTCAGAAAATATTACTTTATTCGACAGAGCTTCCAGAAACCTCGGAAAACATGATAGCGCTTTCATTGGCGTTAAGTCAAGCAAATGGTGAAGCTGTAAGGAATCCAAATTACAGGAATAGTGTACAAACTTTATATAATAACGCACTGGCTGAATATCCTGAGATAATGACAGCGGAAGAAGCCGGAAGCTTATCTCTTACTGTAGAGGGAACATCTGCTAAAGATAGCATTTCTGTTACAGCCGAAAAAATGATACAGAATAATACAATGAAACGTACACCTAAGATTACGCTTAATGGTAATTCAAATAATAGTGTTACCATCAAAATGCCAACAGGTATGATATGCAAAGTCGATAATGAAAACTGGAAGAGTGGTATAGTGACAGTTAAAGGCGGGCAGAGCTTTTATTTTGCTGTACCGGCTGATACTGAGGAGGGGCAATCCTTTGACTTAGGTGGGCTAAATGGTAAAAAAGGTTGTACAGTGTACAAAGTGAATACAGGAAGCAAACAGACTCTTTTCTTTGGAAAGACTTCACAGGCTTCTGTAAGTATTAAAGTAATGAGTGGAGCAACACCTGACTATTATATTTGTATGTCAAAAAATGGTGCTACAAAGAAAGGTGATACGCTTATGCCATGCAGTATGGCAGGAATAACATATGAAGTATATAGTGGTAATAAAAGGGTAGGACGTTTTATCTGCTCCTATAATGGATATTGTTATGCTGATAAAGATGGAAATAGATTACTTTTCAAAAATAGTCAGGAATTAGCTTCTTACAAATCTGCAAATGGCGGAAAGGTTTATACACAGTTCGTTGAGGTTGACGAAACAGGGACATATACTTTCAAAGAACTTAATTATTTAAGAGAAGTTGATGCAGATAATAATTTGATTATAACTAATAGAACTGTTCGTTCGGCGGGTTTTGAGGTTGAACAGAATCCGGGGTGTGTTATCGTGACAGAGGATAATAACAGGAAGGATACAGCTGTTGCTGCATATTTTGACACATCGGATGGCTATGTAAACAATCCTGTAAATATTGTTATCCGTAAAGTTGATTCTTCCGGAAATATAATGGCAGCAGGTAATGCATCTTTAGAGAATGCTTTGTTTGAAATAACACTTTATTCACTTGCTGATAATGATAATAAATATTATACAACATCGGATGAGCTGAAATCAGCACAATTTACTGAGAAGTGGTATGTAAAGACTATTTATGATAGCACAAATAAAGTTTATGCGGCGGAACTTGATAATGACCATTTAGTAAGCGGAAGAAAGTCGGACAGTGCTGACGGAAAACTATATATTCCTCTTGGCACGGTAACAATCAGAGAGGTGGAACCATCTGAAGGTTATCTGAATGTAAGTGATGATAATAGTGGTAAAGTAATGTTTTATCTGAATAATGATAATGGTATTGTTCAAAAGACAGAAATTAGGAATAACATGTTTATCGGACAGCTAAAAGAATCGGATGGCCGGGCTGATGTTTATTATAATAATCAAATGTCCGGTGATTATATTGATGTTTATGAACCTGTAAAAAGGGGGGATATAAGTTTTAAAAAAATCGATGAAAATGGTAATGCCATTGCAAATGTCATTTTTTCCATAACATCAAAAACAACAGGTGAGAAGCATATAGTGGTAACGGATGCAAACGGCGAATTTGATTCATCCAAGCTGAAAAATACAAATGAAACCAACAAAAATGATGATTTAAATAATCCTGATTCGAATAACGGAGTATGGTTCTTTGGAAATGAAGATAAAACTTATTGGGATTATTCAAAGATAAAAGATGACAGAGGAGCTTTTGTATATGATACATATATTATATCAGAGGAAGCATGTGATGCAAATAAAGGTAAACAGCTTACTGCTGATGTAGAAGTATCTGTAGAAAATAATGGACAAAGTATTTTTGCAGGAAATATGGTAAATGTTCCTGAACCTGTAATTAAGACGCGGGCTTATAATACAGAAACAGGCTCACAGATGTCTGACAAAACAGAGTCTGTAAACATAACTGATGAGGTAAGCTATGAATATTTGACAGCAGACAAGGAGTATACGATTAAAGGTATTATGGTAGATGCTGATGGAAAAGCTTTTTTGAATGATGGAAATCCTGTAACGGCAAATAAAACATTTACTACAAATAAAGCTGATAGCAAAAGTGGTATCCATAAGGCTTCCGGTACAGAAAAACTTGAATTTAAAATCAATACTGTTTTTGCAGAAAATAATCTTGTGATTTATGAGTATTTATTTGAAGGAAGAGATGAGACTCCATTATATGTTGATTCTGACGGAAGCATTAATACAGATGGTGTACTGCGTGACAGGGAAGGAAATATGATATGCCATGCTGATATAAATGATAAGAATCAGACAATATTTATTACAGAAGAACCGGATACATCAGAAGAACCAAGTACAACAGAAGAACCAAGTACAACAGAAGAACCAAGTACAACAGAAGAGCCAAGTACACCAGAAAAAACAGGTATATCGGAAGAACCAGAAACTCCGGATATACCGGGAATTCCAGATGCCCCTAAAACAGGTGATACGAGCAGTGTAGTTTTATTATCCGTAATAGCAGTAATTTCGGCATTTTCAGCTGCCACGCTTATGATATGCAGAAGGAGGACGAAAAAATAATTATTCTATTAAAGTTTCGTTAGTAGTATAAACATTATTTTGTCTAAAAAAGTTGACATATCAGAAAATGTGGCTTATTATTCCAATATAGAAAAGGCAATGGAGCTTACTCCCTTGCCTTTTTTTGCTGTATAGGAAGCTCAATGTTTCCTATGATTTTTATGTAGATAACAGGAGGAAAAACGATATGAAGAAGATGAAAAAGGCAATAGCATTTGCAATGGTAATGGCATTTGGACTTGTAGGACTTACGGGGTGCGGTTCTGAAGGAACTGACACAAAGACAACAACAGCAGAGGTTACATCAGAAGCGGCAGATGCTTCAGAAGATACGACAACAGAGGGGGCAGCTTCAGAAACTATAGATTTATCAGATGTAAAACTTATGAACGATGGAGTGCTCACTGTTGGATGTGAGGTTGGTTATCCACCATTTGAAGATTTTGCAGACGATGGAACTACACCAATAGGTTATGATATTGATATTATTACAGAAGTTGCAAAGAGACTTGGACTGGAGGTTAATATTATCAATACTGCATGGGATGGAATCTTTGCCGGTATTGATGTGAATTATGATTGTGTATGTTCGGCAGTAACCATAACAGCGGAAAGACAGAAAACAATGATTTTTACAACACCATATATTAATAATTATCAGGCAGTAGTACTTCCAAAAGGTTCAGATAAGAAAATTGACAGTTTTAATGATTTGAATGGATTATCTATTGCAGTTCAGAAAGAAACTACATCTGATATTTTGATGTCAGATTATAAATCTACAGGAACTATTGATGTTGAAATTGTAGCAAATGAAAAAGTAACAAGCTGTTTTACACAGTTGACAAATAAAGAAGTAGATGCGGTCGTAGTAGACAGCACTGTTGCAGATGGTTATATAGCGAAGTATCCTGATGATTATGAAATTGTATATCAGGATGAAAGTGAACCTGAACAGTTTGGAATTGCCATGGGACCGGATAGTACGGCACTTCAGTCAGCAATTAATGAAGCTCTGGCACAGATGGAAGCAGATGGTTATATTAAAGAAACATATGACTATTGGTTTGGTAGTGCCACAGAATAAATAGAAAAGAAATAGGAATCTGAACAAAAGCTTATGGCAGAGAGAGAGTAGTGCTTATGAAAACATTAAAAAAAGTAATGAATATTAAAGGTTGGCAAAAGCGGACAAAGATAAATATGTGTGTTGTTTTAGTAGTGTTAATAATTGCCGCTGTGCTTGCAGTATTAAAACCGAATAAACAGGAAATGCTTGCGCATACGTCAGATTCCATGCAGGAGCTGATTGCAAAAGATCAGGAGAGTAGTAGAAAGAGAGTAACAACCA
>JBJEMQ010000434.1:0-4180 GCA_051879755.1 Coprococcus sp.
AAAAAGCAACCTTCTGTAATGCATTATTTTTGATGCTTTGTCTAGCCATAGCCGCCGCGTCACCATATTGTCGAAGTCCTCCGGTTAAATCACCAATATAACAGATACCATATACTAACCGATACTGCATATTATCATATCCCAGCAAATGACTGTCTAACAGTTCTACAAGATCATATAAGCTTTTTTCATCCTCATATGGTGTGATAATCATAAATACATCTGCCGACAATCTGCTATATATCTGATATTTATTACAAATCACCTTAAGCGTAGCTACAAAAAAATTTAATAATTCAGTTGCCTTTTTCTCACCATATTCTGCAATAATCATCTTAAACTTAGCTACATCAAACTGCACTACAGCAAACTTCATATCCGGATTTGCCTGAATCATTTCAACAGCCTGCTTCTGAATCAGCATAGGATCTCTATCCGAAGTAAAAGTTTCTGCAATCTTTATGCGATGTATCTCTTCAACATCTAATGGTTCAGTCATGACAAAAATTCTGACTATCCTTCCGTTTTCCCGTTCCAGCCAGCAATTTACATTCTGATATATATACACACTATTTTCTGCTAACAGACGTACTGCAACAGCAACCTTTTCTTCATCATCTGCAATTCCACAAGGCTTCCCCTTTATAGCAGCATCTATCTGCTCCAGAAACACATTAAATGTTGCAAAATCATCTTTATGTGTCCATTGTTTTAAACAAAATAAATCTATCTGTGATAAATCGGCACTTTTTAAAACACTACATTTTTTTGTTGCTGTATGCCAACCGCTTTCTCGCTCCCAGAGCATAATCAATATATCCTCTCTGGCAGTTATATATCCAAACATCTTCTGTATTACATCCATAAGAGCACCTCCCCACAATCCAAAATAGTAAAAGCATCTCCACAACAGAAATATCTTCATAAATAATATAATTATTATCTCTATTTTATCATGAAGCATAGTAAAAGTGAACTCTCTCAATAACACAATATATAAATTTACTATAACTTAACATAATAGCTAAATTGTCGTTTAGTGAAAAATATTTTTGTGAAAAATGTCTTTTGAAAATTTATACAAATTATGTTAAACCATTATATGAAATTAAATAATAACACATAAACGACACAAGTAATGCTTTGCATGTAAATCTGATTATGGTACATATGTATAATTCTAATTTGATTTATGTGCAATTCTTACTTGTGTTTTTTTATGAGAAAAAGGAGAAAATAAGTTATGCCAAGAAATCAATTTCAAAGAATGGTATTTGCATTCTTAACTGTTTTAATTACTGTACACGCATATGTATTTTACAGTCTATATGTCGTAAATGGCCAAACACTAATGAATATTACCGGAGAAAGCAGCGTATTATCAGCCATTAATAGTCAGGGCGGTGTATATATGTTTGGAAAAATGTGTCCAATATGGATGGTTGTAGTTGTCGAGTTCTGCTTTGCCTATGTATTAGAAATTCTAATTGGAAGTCCGTTATCATTCCGGCTTGCGTGTAGAAAATTTGATCCTCAAAAAAATCATCCGATGATTTTTGAAAGTGCTATTATAAATGCAACTGTAGGTATCATGTGTCCTGCAATGAGTCTGATAGCAGCATTTTTGTACTTTCCTTACTATTCAGGATTTAATATATGGACTTTGCTTGCAAACTGGATAAAACTTGTATGCTTTAATTTTCCATTTGCATTCTTTACACAAATGTACTTTATACAGCCATTTGTACGCACACTATTTAAAATTATCTTTGCAAAAGATATAAAAACTCGTGCAAGTGAAGCACATATAGAACGTCCGAAGGATGAAACAGAGGCTATTGCTGATATATCCTTTTAATTAAACTTATAATGCCCTTGCAATTTTCCAATAAAGAAAGCTACAAGGGCATTGTTTTTGTTTAATTTTATGATAAAACCGTTCTATTCGGTAATAAGTACCCTAGGCTGTACTTTTTTAATCTTATGCGATATCGCATAGGCAAAAGCATAGTAGATAAGTCCCATAAATCCTATTGGAAGCAATGCCGCAGCCAGATTAATGCTGGATGTGAAATTACTAAGTCCGAATGTAGAGAAAATCAGATTCATAATCGGATCGTTAAATGTCAGTGCAAGCACGATTCCCAGTATGGAACCCACAATCGATGCAATCAGAAAACGAACTGCAAACTGGCTTCTGAGCATTCCCGATGTAAATCCCATAGCCTTATATATACCATAATCCTGTTTTTCCCTTGCAAAGACCTTGCCGCACACCAACACAATCGCCACAACAATAAAGATTCCTGCCACAAAATATATGACAACCGCAAGTCCATTTACCGAATCGCTTATAACCTTCATCAAATCGAAGTCGTTGCCACGAATACTTACCTCGTCATCACTATATTTCTCCTCTACACATGATATGATAGAATCTGCTCTATCCTTATCCTCTAACGCATATGATGTCCAGGTGTATTTAACCTTTTCTCCCACTATACGCATGTATCCATCCTCGTTGATTGCTATGCACTTACCGCCATCATTTGCACATTGCATAATCCCCGACACTATAAATTCCGCACTTTTGCCTCTGTACTCAAGGTTGACACTGTCGCCTATCCCAACGTGAAAACCGTCCGCAACAAACTCTGTTATAAGAACCTCATTGTCATAGATACAGCTTCGTCCTCTATATACCGTCCTATATCGATTGCCATCATCCACAATCGTACAGTGAATCTGTGAATCATTGAGCATGAGATACCTTGTTGTATAGTTGAATGTATCCGCATCCGTCTCCCCGCGAATCAAAGCGTCCACCTCATCATACAGCTCAGGTGTGGCGCACTGTACCTCTAGTTCACATTCGATTGGTGAAAAAACCTCGGCTAAAGCGGCTCCGCCATCTCCCAGCCAGATACACATATCACTTACAAGCACCATGAACATTACCAGAAGTGCCGTAATTATAACTGCTCCTATGTATTGTTTCTTACCGGATGTAAGCTGCCTATAAGCCAGTGAGCCACCAAGCATCTTCTTTGATATTGGAAGCTTAAAAAGACTGGAAAAATGCACATCTCTTCTTCCACCATTGATTGCCGATACAGGTGTTATTGCAGAAAGCTTTCTAAGCTTAACCAATATGAACAATAATAATATAACAAATATGGCAAGTACCGCAAGCAGACTAAACCCTATTACCGGTGTACTGTCAACGTAAAGTCCTGTCACCGGCTTTATCAAATCATTAATAATAGAAATTACCGGTATGGCAGTCGGAATACCAACCAGAACACCTATCGTACTTGCTATCATATACCCAAGCAGAATTTGCATTTTTAACTGCCCGTTTGTCATCCCTACAGCCTTGAGTATCCCAAGATTCTCATAATCCTGTTCAATACTGCTGCTAATATTATGACTTAGGACAATAATTGTCACAAATACAAGCATCACAATAAATGCAACCAGGATACCTGAAAATATATTAACCAACAGTAGCATATAGTTAAACTCCATACTCTGTGATATGGTAATCCGGCAATATCCCGCATAGGATGTCCTTTTATTGAGTTCTCGTTCAAAATCAACATCATTTAAACCGGCAGCATCATTCTTAAATATACTTAGTAATATTCCTTGTTCCACTACCGTATCTTCTACTGCCACTTCTGACATCTTCATAATATCAGCCTGCGAAAGAAGGACTGTCTTTATCCCCATCATGGAACTGCCCCAATAAGGATCTTCAAAATAGGATGCTATCTTAAACGAAAACTGCAGCTCACTATCACCAAAGGTCACCACGTCTCCAATATCACAATTATACAATGCCTTAAAACATATCGGCACGCAGATTTCTCCCGGGTTAAGTACAGGATTTTCTATTCGCTCATCATTTCCATCATATATATCATAAGCAAGATAATCCATCTGGTAATCCATAATGAAATAGCTGCTACTACTATTTTTTCCATTTAACTCATACAAATTAGCTACAATTACCGGAATCTCATCAACTTTTTCCACTATGTCATCACAGGAACGTATTTTCTCGGCAATCGTTTGTTCATCGAGACCATTTTCTGCAAGTACCGAGCCATTAAGCGCCGCTGCCATATCACCTAATCCACATTTCTTCATGGCATCCAGATCATGCTCTCGGGTCTTT
>JBJEMQ010000435.1:0-4148 GCA_051879755.1 Coprococcus sp.
TGCATCTACCATTACATAATTTGCAAGAGAAGCTATTCTCTCACTTCTCATAGGATTTCTCTTATATGCCATAGCCGATGAACCAATCTGGTTTTTCTCAAATGGCTCTTCTATCTGCTTTAAGTGCTGAAGCAGTCTTATATCATTTGAAAACTTATGAGCACTCTGCGCAATACCTGACAATACATTTAATACCCTGCTGTCAACCTTTCTTGAATATGTCTGTCCTGATACAGGATAACACTCTGAAAAGCCCATCTTCTTTGCTATCATTCCATCTATCTTTCTGATAGTTTCATGATCGCCATTAAACAGTTCAAGGAAGCTTGCCTGCGTTCCTGTAGTTCCCTTTGAACCAAGAAGCTTCTGCTGACTTATCATGTACTCAAGATCTGACAAATCAAGAAGCAGTTCCTGCATCCAGAGTGTAGCACGTTTACCTACTGTTGTAGGCTGTGCAGGCTGGAAATGTGTAAATGCAAGAGTAGGAAGGTTCTTATACTTATCTGCAAATTTTGCCAGCTCATTTATTACATTGAGAAGCTTCTTTCTAACAAGCTTCATAGCCTCTGTCATAACTATTACATCTGTATTATCACCAACATAACATGAGGTAGCACCAAGATGAATGATACCTGCTGCCTTTGGGCACTGCTTACCATATGCATATACATGGCTCATAACATCATGACGTACAAGCTTCTCTCTTTCTTTCGCAACGTCATAATTTATATCATCAACATGAGCCTTAAGCTCATCTATCTGTTCCTGTGTAATAACAGGCTTTCCATTCTCTGAAAGTCCAAGTTCATACTCTGTCTCAGCAAGAGCTATCCACAGTTTTCTCCATGTCTTGAACTTCATATCAGGGGAGAATATATACTGCATCTCCTTACTTGCATATCTTTCACATAATGGGCTTACATACTTATCGTTACTCATTTTCTTCTCCTATTAATTACTTGTTTTCATTCATCTCACAACTTCTGTCACGAGTGTGCTGCATCAAATCATAAACTTATCTGACATGAGACTCTTCACCACGTTTAAAGTCTTCATGGTCACCTCGTATATCCTCTGTAGGCGGCTCCATAGGATACTTTCCTGTAAAACATCCATGACAATACTGCTTTCCTCCCGAAAGTTCTGATAGTCTGTCTGTTTCGAGATACGCCAGTGAATCTGCACCTATAATTTCACATATCTCATCAACAGTTCTATTATAAGCTATCAACTGCTCTCTATCCGGAATATCAGTTCCAAAATAGCATGGATTTAAAAACGGTGGCGAACTTATCCTTACATGAACCTCTGTAGCACCTGCTTCCCTTAACATACCTACTATTCTGTCGCTTGTTGTTCCTCTTACAATAGAATCATCTATCATAATTACTCTCTTACCGTCTACAGCTTCTTTCAATACATTCAATTTAACTCTTACGCTTGATTCTCTCTGGCTCTGTTGTGGTTTGATAAATGTTCTTCCTACATAACTGTTTTTTACAAATGCCGTACCATATGGTATTCCTGATTCCATGGAATATCCAAGTGCTGCGGCATTTCCCGATTCCGGAACACCTACTACCACATCAGCATCAACAGGGCTGTCTTTTGCAAGACATCTTCCTGCCGTGATACGCGAATGGTACACACTCATTCCGTCTATAACAGAATCAGGTCTTGCAAAATATATATATTCAAATATGCATCTTGCATGCTGTTCCTGGCACATATTAGTATATGACTGAATACCATAATCAGGAGATATTGTTACTATCTCCCCGGGCTCAACATCTCTTACAAACTCAGCTCCTATAGTATCAAGTGCACAGCTTTCGGATGCCAGCACATATGCATTATCACGCTTACCTATGCAAAGTGGTCTGAATCCCAATGGATCCCTAGCACCAATAAGCTTTCTTGGGCTCATAACTACAAGCGAATACGAACCCTTAACCTTCTTCAGGGCTCTTAATACTGCTTCTTCAACCGAACTGCATTTTACTCTTTCTCTGGCTATATGATATGCTATAACCTCAGAATCTATAGTTGTCTGAAATATTGCTCCTGTAAGCTCTAACTCACGTCTCAGCTCAGGTGCATTCACAAGATTACCATTATGTGCAAGAGCAAGTGTACCCTTTACATAATTAAGAACAAGTGGCTGGGCATTTTCTATGGTGCTTGCACCTGCTGTAGAATATCTTACATGTCCAACTCCTATATTTCCCTTAAGCTTTCCGAGTGATTCAGGTGTATATACCTCATTTACAAGTCCCATCCCCTTAAGTGACAGAACCTTACCCTTAGGGCCATCTGTATCTGATACCGCTATACCACAGCTCTCCTGACCTCTGTGCTGAAGTGCAAACAGACCATAATATATGGAATTTGCAACATCATTTCCATCAAAGTCATACATACCAAATACGCCACATTCCTCATGCATCTTATCATCTTCATAATGATGTTCTCTAATACTTTCGTTCATAAATTACCTCTTCTCGTTTCATAACTGCATTATAATCTCTGAAACTACCCTGAGATTTTAACCAAGTAAGACTTTATACTGTTTCCTATTTCTTGTCAACAGATTTTATTGGACATCATATCCTTTTTCCTTTATCAGATTGACCATCTTAGTTACATATTTGCTGCACAGCTCATCTGTAGCTGCCTCTACCATAACTCTGATAAGTGGCTCTGTTCCACTCTGGCGCAGAAGAATTCTTCCATCATCACCCAGTTCTTCAGAGATTTCGTCTTTAAGCTTAATAACATCTGCATCATTCATTACTGCATCTTTGCTGGATACACGCACATTTTCCAGCAGCTGCGGATATATGGTAAGACTGTTAAACAGCTCTGACAGTTTAACTTTTCTTCCAAGTATTGTTTCCATAACCATAAGTGAAGTCAAGACTCCATCACCCGTCGTAGCATATTTTGAAAATATAATATGACCTGACTGCTCTCCGCCTATCGAGTGACCATGTTCCATCATATTCTCAAATACATATTTATCCCCTACTGCTGTTTTCTCATAGTTAATTCCTTTTTTATCAAATGCTTTGTATAATCCAAGATTGGACATCACAGTTGTAACAACAGTATTGTTATTCAATTCACCCTTATCCTTTAGATAACGTCCACAAGCATACAAAATCTTGTCTCCGTCTACTATCTCGCCCTTATCATCTACGCATAAGCATCTGTCAGCATCTCCATCAAAGGCAAATCCAACATCAAGACCTTTTTCTTTTACAAACGCCTGAAGATGCTCTATATGAGTTGAACCACAGTCAGTATTTATATTTGTTCCGTCAGGCTCATTATTTATAACATATGTCTTTGCACCTAACGCATCATAAACAGACTTTGCAACAAGATATGATGCACCATTTGCACAATCAAGTCCTATACGCATATTTTTAAATGAACGTGTTGGTATAGTCATAAGATATCCTATATATCTGTTACGTCCCATTGTATAGTCCGTTGTCTTTCCTATATTGTTCTTTGTTGCAAGCGGTACCTCCGGAATCAGTCCATCAATATATCTCTCTATTTCTTCCTCAACTGCCGCCTCAAGTTTATAGCCCTGTCCGTTTATTACTTTTATACCATTGTCATAATATGGGTTATGGCTGGCAGAAATCATAATACCGCAGTCAAAACCATCTGTACGAACAATATACGACACGCTTGGTGTAGGTGTAACATGCATCAGATAAACATCAGCACCACTTGCTGTAAGACCCGCTACAAGCGAATATTCAAACATATAGCTGGAAAGGCGTGTATCCTTACCAATTACAACTTTTGCCTTACCGGAAGGATTGCTCTTTCCATAATAATATCCAAGATAACGTCCTACCTTAAATGCATGCTCAACAGTAAGATCCTTATTTGCCTCTCCTCTAAAGCCATCTGTTCCAAAATATTTACCCATTGATATAATCCTCACTTAATTTATTAATCTAAACTGCAAATGCAGCCTATTTATCATTTTCCTCATCAACTTCCGGAAGAATTTCTTCCTCCTGCATAACAAGCAAATCTACTGCCCTTTCGTGGATATGTATCTCTGCTTCTTTGTAATCTCCACCATATTCACCATCTATAGTCCATGAGATAGTTTCCTGACT
>JBJEMQ010000436.1:0-4131 GCA_051879755.1 Coprococcus sp.
ATGCACATGCTCACACGCATGTCCTTCGGCATAACCGCACTCTGACGTATGCACATGAGTACAGTTCTCTCCGTTTTCCCCACATTCTTCTGTATGTACATGGTTACACTCGCTGGCTTCCTGATAGCCGCAGCTTTCGTCATGCACATGCTCGCACTCGTGTCCCCGGACAGGTGCCACATAACCACACTCCGCCGTATGCTCTGTGTGATGTTCACACAGTCCGGTTTCTGTGCTGCCATTCTCTGCCCTTGCTGTAATCGGAATCATTGTTCCAATCAGGCAGACGCTCATAAGAAGGGCAAGCCACCGCTTCCCGCTTCTTTTTAGATGTCCTTTCCTGCAAAATTTTTTCATTGCAATCTCCTCCATTCATGAGGGGCTTTTCGTGCAAAGCCCAACATTATGCTTTATTTTTTCTCTCAATCTTTTCACAAAAGCCTCCGGTTTCTGGCTTCTGCCACTGCGGCGGTTTTATTATTTACGCCCAGCTTTTTGTATGTTTCCTGATTGTAGTATTTCACGCCGGACTTGGTCAATCCAAGCTGCTTTGCAATCTGTTCCACATACATGCCTTCCGCCTGAAGCCTTAAGATTTTCAATGCTTTATCACTTAATACCGCAATGCCTTCCGGCTTTTCCTGTAAATATGCCGGATAAAAGTCTGCCATCCGTTCACATTCTTTTAAGACCTGTTCTTTAAATGCCTGATCCTGCCAGAGAACCGGTGCAGCCTTAAGCAGTTCCAAAAGTGCTGCCCCCTCTTTTGTGAGTATCCGCACAAAGTGGTAATCCTCTGCCTTTGACACCGCTTCCTGTAAAGCCTCCTGCCAGCCCTCCTTTTCCATGCGGTAAAGGGTGATGGCTTCTAATATCTTTACCTCGATTGCGATGTAGGTTCTGTGGGCTTTCTCTGCGTAGTAACGCATTTTCCCCAGCAGAAGCAGTGCCTTTTCCTTGCGTCCGGTTGCCAGATATACCCGCACCTTCGTCAGATACCGGTAGCGTTCCATGATGTTAAACTCCTCATCTTCATCCGGGGCTTTTTCAAGCCACTCCATCACTTCTCCCATCCTTCCGGTGTATAAATCCATTCTTGCCTGCATGGCACCGATATTGGGCAGAAGCTTCGGAGCTTCCTTTTCTGCCTTGTTCCAAAAGCTGTCTAACATATCCCTTGCTTCATCCATGTGGTTATTTAAGATAGACAGCTTTGTGAGAATCCCTGCCGCCACAAAGACCTGTTCCGTCTTTCCTCCGGCTTCTGCCTGCATCCTTCCGTTTCCGGCAAGAAGAGACACTTCGTAGTCCTCCCCGCCCTTTTCAAAATAGCTCTCTGCAAGGGCAATGTTTACAAGCCCTTTTCCGTATTTTCCAAGGACAAGGCTAAGCACCTTTCCCATGGTACCTGCCAGCTCCTTATCCTTCCTGCTCCATTCGCAGAAATCCTTTCCACCATTCATCATGGAAGGCAGGTTGCTTGTTACGGAGAACTCCGGCAAGTCTACTTTTCGCTCTGTCAGCAGTACGCCCGCCTGTTTTATCAGATCAATCATCTTAAGGCTCCCCCTGTGGGGAAGGGCGATGTCCAGATATAAAAGTCTGCTCCTTGCTGCCCTTTTTGCACCGCCGGTCTTTTCCTTTGCATAGGCGGCAAGCTCCTCATACCAGCGCTCGCTTTCTTCTTCATTTAAAAGCAGGGACTGCAGCATACTCATGCCTGCCATCAGTTCCACGCTTTCCTTTATCTTTTCTTCCGGCAGTGCCAGATAGCAATGCCGCAGCTCAAAGTAATCGCCTGCCGCCGGATTTCTTCTTGTATTCTCGATTAAAATCCGGGAAATCCCTTCCTCACAGCGGCACAGTTCATACATCTTCAGTGCCTCCGTCACATTTCCTTCTATCTCATAATAATTCCCGGCACTGTAGTAAAGCTCCTTTATGTAATCCTGTGAGTATTTTGTAGACAGCCGCCTTCGCATGGACAGCTTCATAGGCGTGATCAGTTCATATGTAACCCGCTCACTCTCCCTGTGTTCCGTTAAGAAGTTTCCCGTTTCCTGCGCTTTTAAAATCAGTTCCCCGGTTTCTTTTTTCTTGGTAATCTGCTGTGCCAGCCGAAGGTCAAACCGTTCCACAATGGATACCGCTTCTAAAAACTCCTGAAGCTCCATGCTCCACTGGTCATACACATGTGTTTCCAGATAATTCCACATATTTTTCCGGGCTTCTTCGATGGCACGAAGCTCTGCGCCGGTTTTGTCTTTTACGGCTTCTTCCTTTGGAATGTTTCTAAGCTGCATCGCTCCGATCTTAAGTGCCAGCGGATGCCCTGCACTTAATTCCCGTATTCTGTCACTTGCTGCCTGTGTCAGGGAAAGCCCCCATTTTTCAAAATAGCTTTCCTGTTCTTCTTCATTCAGGTACAGTTCCTGTTCCCGTAAGGTAAGAAAAACGGTTCGGACAAAGACGGCTGTCAGCCATTTCGGCACCGGTGCTCTGGAAATCAGGATCAGCCAGATGTCCTCGCTTAGGCTCATCTGCTCGATTAACTGCCCACAGATGGTTTTGTCCTCCTGACTTTTCAGTACATGCAGGTCATCAATCACGAAAATCGTCTGGGCTGTTTCTTTTTTATCCGCTTTCTTCTTTTCATTCTGTACGATACCTGCAAGCTCTTCCATTCCGGTATCCGCCATGTCGATATAGCAGTATCGTCTTCTGGCAAGGAAATCCTCCACAAAGGAGGTCTTTCCGGAACCTGATGTGCCATAGATATATACGGTCTGATGGCTGTTCTTGGCAGCATTCATTCTTTCCCATGCCGCCTGCGGACGCACATAGTATTCCTCATCCATGCGTGGCTTTTTGCTCGTGGACTTTTGCATGAGTCACCCCCTTTTCTGGAAACATAAGAAGGAGTTTCCTGTCAAATAAAAAAATGTCAAATGCAGAGAACATGTTTATGCTCTCTGACACCTGACATTTTCACTTGATCTAATATTAAGAAAGAATTGTACCACAAAAGGAACGTCGTTAAACGCTCTGCTCTGACAGATTATCAATTTTACGCATTGATATGTCAACTCCTTCCTTCATATTAGATGAACTTCATTTTGATATGCATACTTCTAGGTATACTATTCTATTATACACGACAAGGGCAGAAAAAGTAAACTAGCCAAAGGGATAGACTTTTTGATTTGAGAGGGGTTTTAACTAAATTGCAATAAAAACTTGTACTTAAGCACATAATGAATCCGGATATACCATTGCCTGTGTGCTCTTGCCGGAGTAAAGCATATTCGTATCCTCCACTCGAAAAAACCGCCATACCAAGTTTCTTAACCTTAGTATAGCGGTTTTGTTTTCAATTTAAAATTCTGCTTTTTCGCCTTCTGAAGACAGTCTGATTTCCTTTGCAGCAACGTGCCATAAATAAATTTAGGCAAAACAGATATCCCTTCTATATTTGTTCTTTTCCCAAAAACAAATCAATTGCATTAATGTGGTGAACACCTTCCTGCTGATCACGATACTTGTCCAGTGAAATAATATATCTTGGATATCCATCCTTTATCTTTCTAAATGGCCTGTATTCTCGTTCTTTGATTTTTTCAGCTGCCTCCAGAGTCTCTCCCTGTAACGTATATGCGACCTGAATATAAGCATAATTCTGATTTTTATCCCGTACAATAAAATCACATTCCAAATTTCCTATTTTCCCGATGCTCACCTGATAATCATGACTTGCAAGATACAGATATACAATGTTTTCAAGCGAAGTTCCAAAGCTTACCCGATTATCGGTATTCATGGAAAAATAGATAGCCATATCTGCCAAATAGTATTTTTGTTCTCTTTTTATTGCAGTCTTGCTCTTTAGGTCAAAACGATTACATTCATATACAATTTTGGCTTTCTTCAGATCTTCAATATAACCTCTTACCGTAGATGCCTTTGTTGCAAATCCTTCTTTCTTCAGGCACTCCAAAAGATTTGAAATCGAGAATGGCGCTGAATAATTATTAAGCAGAAAGGACTGCACCCTCTCATATACTGCTACATTTGAAATTCTTTTTCTTGTCTTGACATCTTTTTCAAAGATTTCTCCAATAATCCCCCTGGTGT
>JBJEMQ010000437.1:0-4117 GCA_051879755.1 Coprococcus sp.
TCTTTTGTTGTTAATGTAGAAAATGGTGCGACTCAAACGAGACGCACCATTTTCTGCGTTAAGATTTTTATCAATTATTTTTACCAATAGTGATTTTCTTAATAAATATAAAAAGGATATTGTTTTTACAAAAGAATATTTTATGGGAAAATATTGATTAGCTTTTTTTCTTTTTTATAATTATTTAGCCTGAATTATTCATGAGCATATAAAAATGCTCGATACTACAAAATCAATTTGTTGTTTACTTTCTTGCTTAAATATGCTGGAATTTGAGCAAGAAAGTAATGGAAAAAAATATTTATATATGTACAATAGATGACATATTATATTTCATTATGATATAATGAGCATTGCAACGGTCGTGCTTGCACGGGCCGGCATAATGCGAATGCCCACATGGAGGCGACAGACGACATGATATAATATACATCAATGAGTGCATCAGATTAATTCATTGACTAAACATAACACAAGGGGGTTTGATAATGTACAACGGTAATGAAAAAATTACAATTTGCGACCATCCTTTATTGAAGCATAAGATTACAATGCTTAGAATGAAAGAGACGGGAACTAATGAATTCAGAAAGCTTGTCGAGGAAATAGCAGTTCTTGAAGGCTATGAGGCATTGAGAGACCTTGAGATGGAGGAAATCGAAGTAGAGACTCCTATTGAAAATACAAAGTGTCCTGTTATATCAGGAAAAAAACCTGCGATAGTACCTATACTTCGTGCAGGCTTAGGTATGGTTGAAGGACTTCTCACTCTTATGCCTGCTGCTAAGGTTGGACATATAGGAATGTATAGAGATGAGGAGACACATGAGCCACATGAATACTACTGCAAGCTGCCTAATCCTATAGAGCAGAGAAAGATTTTTGTGGTTGACCCAATGCTTGCTACCGGTGGTTCTGCAGTAGATGCAATCAATCTTATTAAGCAGCGTGGTGGTAAGGATATAACATTCGTGTGTATTATAGCAGCGCCGGAGGGCCTGGAAAGACTTGCAAAGGAGCATCCTGACGTACGAATATTTGTTGGAAATCTTGACAGATGCCTTAATGAGAATGCTTATATTTGCCCGGGACTCGGAGATGCAGGCGATAGAATATTTGGTACAAAATAGCACATTATAATTTAGGAGAAAGATATGAAATTAACTTATCAGGTTGAAGATAAAATATCAATTGGACCACTTGTAGTATTTGCTATACAGCAGCTTTTGGCTATTATGACAGCAACGTTGGTCGTGCCGATTATTATCGGTAATGGAATGGATTCAGCGGCAGCATTATTTGGAGCCGGCGCAGGAACATTGATATACATTTTATTTACTGCGAAGAAGAGTCCCGTATTTCTTGGCTCATCCTTTGCGTTCTTAGGTTCTATGGCTTCAGCTTTTGCAGGAGCTGTAACTGTTGAGACCGGTTTTGTAGGACTTATACTCGGTGCTGCCTTTGCAGGCCTTGTATATGTGATTATAGCATTAATAGTAAAATGCGTAGGTGTTAAATGGATAGACAAGCTTATGCCGGCTGTCGTTATCGGACCTACAGTTGCCATTATAGGATTATCACTTGCCGGAAACGCAGTAGGAGACCTTACTACAGGCGGATTAAAGACTGCTGACATGGTTCCGTTGGCAGACACACATATTGCTTTGATATGTGGCCTTGTAACTTTATTTGTTACTATGATTTGCTCTACATTTGGTAAGAAGACAACCAAGCTTATACCATTTATCTTCGGTATACTGGCTGGATACATTGTATCTGTTATATTCACAGCTGTTGGGAATGCAACCGGATTAGATAACTTAAAGGTTATAAGTTTTGAATCATTTAAGGCACTTACAGCTGACGGAGTAGGATTATCAACCTTCTTTAGAGTACCTGATTTTTCATTCCTTAAGCTGAGTGATGGTATCAAGAATGTTGATGGTTCATATGTTGCCACAATTGCAGTTGCATATCTTCCTGTCGCTTTCGTAGTATTTGCAGAGCATATTGCAGATCATAAGAACATTTCATCTATTATCGAGAGAAATCTCCTTGAGGAGCCGGGACTTCACAGAACACTGCTTGGTGACGGAATTGGTTCTATGGTAGGTGCTTTCTTTGGTGGCTGTCCAAACACTACTTATGGTGAGTCAATCGGCTGTGTTGCTATTACAAAGAATGCTTCAGTATATACAATTATTGCAGCATCTATAGGAGCAATGGTTATTTCGTTCTTCTCACCATTTATCGCCTTTGTTAATTCTATACCTCCATGTGTAATGGGCGGTGTATGTATTGCTTTGTATGGATTTATTGCCGTATCAGGGCTTAAGATGATACAAAATGTAGATTTGAACAAGAATAAAAACCTCTTTGTTGTATCCGTTATATTGATAGCAGGTATAGGAGGACTTACACTTAACTTCGGTAAGGTTACAATCACAGAGGTTGCATGTGCACTTATACTTGGTATTATTACAAATGTTATGCTCAAGAATGCACCTGAGGAAGAAAACGAATAATTTTATAATAGTTTAAAATTATATCAGTCGGTTATATCATACTGATTATACCGGCTGGTATTTTTATAATAAAATAGCCAGAAAACCCATGGTCTTTAGACCGTGGGATGAATGGCGTTAGTCTTAAAGAGTTCGTTTTTACCAAAGTACTGTTAATTCAGTAAAATATATGATATAATCAATACATAGGAAACTCATTCATAAATCTGTCAAAAAGGAGTAAATGCTATGTATCTTACGGTAAAACAGCAGGTAAAACATCTATCAAAGACAGATTACAATGCTATCCGAGAATTGTGCCATGCCGCTAAAAATCTTACCAATGAGGCTATATATAACGTGCGTCAGTATTACTTTGCGGAAGGTGAGTTCTTAAAATACGAGAAGAATTACACGCTACAATAAAAGTGGCTTTCGCCTAGTTTCCTATTTGCTGTTTTTATGGTTAATTTCAAGAAAAAGTTCTGATTTACTCTATCATTCTGGAAAAAACGTACTTTTGATATAATATAATCCATTTTGCAAGCAGCTTATCTAATGATAGAGCGGGTTTGTGTCCTCGTGCCATCTTATGGGAAAGAGAACGAATGGTCAAGAGACATTGTCAATTAAGAGCTTGACATATACCTGGAAAAAATGTAAGGAGGATTAATGACAATACAAGAAAAAGCAGAATTAATTATTAAGGATATAAAACAGGAAGAAGGCATTAGTCCTATTCGTATATTTAAGAACATAGCAAAGAAAGAATATGTTAGCATTCATGGACCAGAGCATCATATTTTAGATGGCGCAAGTTTACTTGTTGCATATAGAAATGCTGGTGGAATGATTGATATTGATTGGGCTCTTGATAAATTGATGGCAGAAGGTTTGAGGATGCCGGGAGCCATGTGCGGTTTATGGGGCATTTGTGGTGCTATTACTTCAATTGGAGCAGCATTATCAATCATTGATGGAACCGGACCTTTGTCTACTGATGGTACATGGGGAAATCATATGCAATTTACCGCTGAAGCAATTGGTGAATTAGGTAAGATAAATGGACCAAGATGTTGTAAAAGGGATGCGATGATTGCTTTTAAGAATGGAATAGAGTATGTAAATTGTCACTATGATGTTCATTTAGAGTATGAACATATGAAGTGTGAATACTCGAATCAGAATGAACAGTGTATCAAAGAAAGGTGTCCTTATTATGAATAAAAAGAAAGTAGCATTCATATGTGTTCACAACTCGTGTCGAAGTCAGATTGCAGAGGCTCTTGGAAAGCATTTAGCTTCAGAAGTATTTGAGAGTTATTCAGCAGGTACGGAAACAAAGCTACAGATTAATCAGGATGCCGTTCGTATTATGAAGAATATGTACGGGATTGATATGGAAAGAACACAGTATTCGAAATTGCTTAAGGATATTCCTAATCCTGATATAGCAATATCTATGGGATGCAATGTTGTTTGTCCGTTTATCGGTAGAGAATATGATGACAACTGGGAACTTGAAGATCCGACTGGAAAAAGTGATGAAGAGTTCATTAAAATTATTAAGCAGATAGAAATAAAAATTCGTGAGTTAAAGAAGAGTATATCAT
>JBJEMQ010000438.1:0-4114 GCA_051879755.1 Coprococcus sp.
TATCTTTAAGATCCCGTATCAAAGGAAATTCATATAAATCATAAGGCTTATTTTTCATGCTACACCTCCAGATATCCGATTTTTCGGAAATAATCTATATATCCTTTGATATATTCCATGTCTGTTTCATTCCACTCAAATCCAACTTTCTTAAGAAACCAAAGTGTAAAATCATTTTCGATACGAATGTTACTGTCGTACACAAGATGTCCCCGCTCGTCCATATCATTCTGGAATGCCTCAAAGATATACTCTGTTCTATTGTTTCTAATTGTCTTCTGAAGCTCTTCATTAAATGTATCTCCATTCACAATCTTCATTGAGATACCCAACTCATGTACCACATCGAGGAATCTGTCAAAATAAATTACACGATTACTATTCAGATGAAAAACTGTCTGTTTGTCTGCGTATTGGGCAATCTTAACAATTCCCTCTGCCGTCTTATCAATTGGCGAAAACTCTGCATACAATTTCATAAGATAATCCGGGAATAATCCAAATTCCAGAATTGCCTTAACTCTTGTAAGAAAAGCATTTTCCTTATAATTATACTGGAATTTGTAATCGGATGCTCGATTGGTCAGATTACCTACTCTGATTACAGTCGCATCAAGTCCGTCAAGCATTGCATCATATACTCTTCTTTCCGCTTCAAACTTGCTGTGGATATACACATTATCCAACGGTTGACCGATGTAAAACGAAGTCTCATAGAAGAATTTTTCTTCTTCTGAACGATATACGGTAAAATCATCAGCCATACTATTTCCACTGACACTTAAAGTTGAAATATGAATTAGTTTTGCTCCCACAGCCCTAGCATAGTCCACCACATGCTCTGTTCCCTCTGCATTAACTTTCTGAAAATAGCTGTAAGAACCAAAATGTTTCACACTGGCTGCCGCATGAATCACAGTCTGGACATCAGATGGCATGGAATCCGACAATCCTTCACACTCGATATCTCCTACAATTGGAATAATTCTGTTGTTCAATTCTGATTCATACTTTTCACCAAAATAATACTTAAGAATTTCGCCCAATCTGCCACACCTGTCATCTGCTTTATTACTACGTATCAGACAATATATTTTCCCATTCTCCTCTTGCATTAGTCTGTCTAAAATGTGTGCACCAAGGAAGCCGGTGGCTCCTGTAAGCAAAATATTACCAAGGGCTTTTTTCTTTAAAGTAATAGAGTCATCTACCACATTTTTATCAAAAAGCTCTTTGTATTTATCAAAGTCTTCCAGTTTGAAATGCACTTTTCTTTCTACGCCGCAGTTTAAAAAATTGCACAGTTTCCTTACCGTAGGATAATCAAATACATTCTGCAGTGCAAAGTCAATTCCCATACTATGTGCCTTTGCAACATATTCTATGGCTGTGAGACTATCTCCACCATATTCAAAGAAATCATCTTCCACTCCCACTCTTTCCATATGTAATAAATCCTTCAGAAGGTTACATAGTTTCATCTCCTGTTCTGTTTCCGGTGCTACATAATCATTTATCTGCACTTTAAAATCAGGCAGAGGCAGATTCTTTCTATCAGTCTTACCACTGGCTGTCATCGGCATCTCATCTAACTTCACAAAATAATTCGGAACCATATACTTCGGAAGCTTTGATGATAAATGGCTTCGAAGTTCTTTTTCGTCTATTTCTCCTTCGGCAGTGTAATATCCCACAAGATACTGTCTGTTATTCTCATCCCTTTTGTCCGACACAGCCGTAAGCTGTATTCCTGTAAAGCCGCTCATCACACTTTCAATCTCACCTAGTTCTATACGAAGTCCCCGAATTTTTACCTGGGTGTCAATACGTCCAAGATATTCTATTTCTCCGTCCGCTCTCCATCTCGCAAGGTCCCCGGTATGGTACATAACTTTGCCGTGATGGTTTTCTTCCGTGGCAAAAGGATTTGGCACAAACTTCTCTGCTGTCAGCTCCGGTCTGTTAAGATATCCCATACCAACGCCATCCCCGGCTATGCATAGTTCACCTGCCACACCAATTGGCTGGATGTTAGCGTCCCTATCAAGGATGTAGATTTGGGTGTTTGCTATTGGTGAACCGATGGTGATGTCTGTTTTAAAATGACCATCCACATTCCAGACACTGCATTCACTCGGTCCCAGCGGATTGTAAATCTTTGCTCCACTAATTGTCCTTATCTTCTGGAAAAGCGAATCTGTAAGAGCTTCTCCAGAAGATACAATTAATTGTATCTGCTGGAAATAACTGTCTTCCATTTCATCCTTCGTATATATTTCCAATCTTGTAGGTGTAGTCTCAATTATATTGACAGCATTTTCAATCACAAGTTTTTTAAACAGCTTCTTGTTACTGCTTTCTTCGTCATTCGCCAATACTACTTTCCATCCATGTACAAGTGGCAACAATGTCTCTGCAATAAAGAAGTCAAATGATATCGTATTCACACTGACAACTGTTCTGTGTTCTAGCTCTTCTGCAAATGAAACGATATTGTTATTTGCACAAAAATTAGCCACACCCATATGCTTTAACACGCAACCTTTTGGTTTGCCTGTACTTCCTGATGTGTATATTACATAGCAAGGTGCTTCGTGGCTGACTTTTACCGATCTTTCTAATACATCTTTAAAATCATAATTTTTCAGATTAATGTATTTTACATTCCATTTACTTTCTAATTCTTTATCTGTAATTACCAATTTAACATCGCAATCCTTAATCATATATTTGATTCTGTCATTCGGATACCGATGGTCAATAGGCAGAAAAACTCCTCCAGCCTTTAGTACCGCAAGTTGGGATATCACGGTATAAGCAGTTCTGTCTAAATAAGCTCCTACTACTTTTCCTTCCTCAATTCCCTGTGAAATAAGCCATTGTGCAAGTGCATTTGTTTTTTCATCAAGTTCCCTGTATGTATATTTTTCCTTTCCTGCAACAAGTGCTATCCTGTCCGGTGTTTTAGCAGCCTGCTCAGCAAAGAGTTCATGAATACATTTATCTTTCGGATATTCCACATGAGTGTCATTGAATTCTTCTAATACTCTTATTTTTTCTTTATACGGAATGATATCTATCTCTTTCACTGATTCTATTTTTTCTTCAGTTATCTGCTCTAGAATATACTCCAATCGTTCAATAATATATGTAACTTCCCTTTCATCCTTAAACACCTCGGGCTGATAATCCACATTGATAGTGTGACTGTTATGCTCATCTCGATTATCAATATGAATCACAAATGGTATCTCACTATAACCATTCGAATACCATTTCGTATCTGCTCCTGTGTCAGTCTTGGCATTTTGATAGCTGATCATGACATCATACAGATTTCCCGAAAAGTTCTGTTTTTCTCTTAGTGATTTAAGAATATTTGCATATGGATATTTCTGATGTCTGAAAACATCCATATGTTCCTTAGTAATCTGCTCTGTAAGCTCTGCCACTGTCATATCTTGTTTAACATTAACCGTCAGAGGCATAGTGGACACAAACATTCCGGCAATCATCTTTTCTTTAGTATTGCTTCGGTTCAATACCGGAACCCCTATTGTTATAGACGTATTCTCTGGATTAATTCGTGATAAATAGATAATAAGAGCCGTTTCAAACAGAACAGCAGGTGTTACTGGGTTAGTTTTACAATAATTCTGCAATTCATACTCTAGATTGGATGGTAGAACTTTTGTAATTCTTTTTGCTTCAATATTTTCTGTATTAGATGAAGATATTTTTATTATGCTTTTTTCCGGTTTGGTAACATACTTTTCCTTCCAATAGAGTTTATCTTTCTTATAGCGGTCAGAGAGAAAGTAATCTTTTTCAGCCTGTATATATTCCGTATAATCACTTTCTAATAATTCATTTTTTTCTCCTTCTGCCAGATTGCGATATGCTGCATCCACCTGATTAGCCATCAGACTAAAAGTCCACGCATCCGATATCAAATGACTTAATGCTACCAATACACCGCTTTTTCCTTCTACCTCAAATATCAGAAAACGATACAGAAACTTGTCGGTAAGTTTGATTGGCTCTTTTGCATATTTTTCTGCATACAGGTCAAACTCCTCAATAGAAGCAAATGTCATAATAGGAATTTCTTCAT
>JBJEMQ010000439.1:0-4088 GCA_051879755.1 Coprococcus sp.
CATATCACGTTCATATGTATCGCGAATCGAAAAAAAAGCACTTCAAAAATTAAGAAACTGCCTGAATTCATAAAAATTCAGGCAGCTCCCTAACTATTCTTTACGTCTTATTATAATCCCGGATGCAAGCTTCTGATCAAGCTTTACTTTAAGCTTTTGTTTTGGATGAGGGGCAGATTCCATAGAATTTCCATCTTCATCACATATCTCCAAAACCCTACAGCTTATATTTTCACCGTCAAATCCCATAGCTTCAAGCACTTCTCCTACAGAAAATTTGTTTTTCTGCTCGAAGTAAATATAGTCTTCGTCTATATTCCTTACCGTGCCGATATATGTATAATTCTTTATATATGTATTGTTATCATATATCTGCGAATCACTATCTGTTTTTCCGAAATAAAAACCTGTTGCAAACTGTCTGTATGTACATTTTGCAATCTCTGTCTTGTAATACTCCATATTTGCATAATATTTTTCTTCAGATTCATAATAATCATCTATTGCTTTTCTGTAAGTTCTTGCCACGGTAGCTACATACAAAGCAGTTTTCATTCTTCCTTCTATCTTAAAACTGTCTATGCCTGCATCTATCATTTCCGGTATATGTTCAATCATACACAAATCTTTAGAATTAAATATATAAGTACCTCTGTCATCCTCATTTACAGGCATATATTCTCCCGGTCTCGTTTCTTCAACAATATGATATTTCCATCTGCACGGATGAGTACATGCACCTTTATTCGCATCTCTTCCCGTAAAATAATTACTAAGAAGGCATCGTCCCGAATATGATATACACATAGCCCCATGCATAAAAGACTCTATCTCCATGTCATCCGGTATATTATTTCTTATCTCTTTTATCTCAGCAAGCGATAATTCCCTTGCAGTGACAACACGTTTCGCTCCCATATCATGCCAGAATCTGAAAGTAAGATAATTTGTATTATTAGCCTGTGTACTTATATGAAGTTCCATATCCGGCATAACTCGTCTGGCCAGTGTATATATACCCGGATCAGATATTAAAACCGCGTCTACCCCTGTGTTCTTAAGTTGTTCAAAATACTTTTCCATTCCATTGATATCATAATTGTGAGCAAATATATTAGCTGTCACATAAACCTTAGCATTATATTCATGAGCATATTTGACGCCTTCTATCATTTCTTCTATAGTAAAATTATCTGCTTTTGCCCGAAGTCCATAAGCCTGTCCGCCTATATATACCGCATCAGCTCCATAATCTACAGCTACCTTTAACACCTCAAGGCTACCGGCAGGTACAAGAAGCTCTGTTTTACGCTTTACATTTCTTTCACCAAGTAGCATACTACACATCCTTTCTTCAATTCTAATAACGCCTCAGCATTTCTGTCACAAAATATGCACCATACAGTGGCATAACAAAATTACAAATTAACATATTCCAAATCCTGTAAAATGCTTATAATCAATTATTCTTCCGTATACTAAGACTCATTCCATCCCCTATGTTTAGTATAGCCGTCTCAAGTTCCGGATTATGTGTTATATCATAAAGATACTCTCTCATTCTGGCATGTATTGTTCTGTTTCGTCTTGTGACTGCATATCTGGATTCCAGTACATCTCCGTCCTGAAGTACATTGTCACAGAGCAATATTCCATCTTTGTCCAGATGCTTTATCGCCTCTGTAAAAAAGCTGCCATATTGTCCCTTTGCCGCATCCATAAATATCATATCATATGTTTCTGTGAGTTTAGGCAAAACATCATGCGCATCTCCTTCTATCAAAGTTATAAACTCTTCAGCACCGGCTCTTTTAATATTTCTCTTAGCCTCCTTAATACGGGGTTCATAATTTTCTATAGTTGTAATATGTCCTCCATCAACAAGAAATCTGCTCATAAAAATGGCAGAAAACCCTACCGCCGTTCCAATCTCAAGTATATGCATCGGTTTCTTTATCATCATAATCAGTTTGATAAATTCCCCTGCCTCTGCCCTTATTATAGGAACACCGCTGTCTTCTGCCTCTTTTCTGATAGATGTAACAGTGCTGTCATAATCACTGCCAAACGAGTTGATGAAAGAAGCAATTCTCTCATCCGTTATCATAATTTCCACCTTGTAATTATTATTTCTTTGCCGTCTGCGTCTGTCCTGTCAGAACTTCTATAATCTTCTTATTCGTATATGATGGTGCAAGTTCATATGTATCCGGTATAATATTCGGTGCATACTCACCTATACGAACCTTTAACATAAAGGCATATTTATTCTTTATAACACCGGCCTCTTCCAAAGAATCACATATATCCCAAAGCGTCTCCTCAGGAAGAACTTCTACTGTAACCGTCCTTGAATCACCTGCATCCTTAGCCGTAGTAGCAAATACCTCATATGCAAATTCATAGGAAGATGAAAAAATTTTAACAAGTGCAAATAATATACACACATTTATAAGAAGTCCAAACATAAATTTCAGAACCTTCTTCATACTTCTCGCGCTATCTATAGCCATATCTGTCTCCTTATCTCTTCTGCTACTCTATAATATCAAGTTCAAGTCCATCCGCTATATTCTCATACACCATGCGCATCATTCTGCACAGCTTCTGTTCAGCCCTGATAAACTCGTTTACAACAGTATCATGAAGTAATACATCATATTCCATAAACAGATTATTCACTTCATCAAAAGGATTGTCAAGTCCCTCATTATTCTGAAGTTCATAACTTTTATGTCTGAACTCGCTTAAATCCTTTAATAAATCAGGTCTTTCCTGCATTTTCTGCTTGCTTCTTAAATAATTTTTATATACATCCGATTCCCTGATATTTTGATTTATTTGTCTGCTCAGATTAATTATATCATCCATCTTTTATCATACCTCTGTAATAATAGGCAGTATCATCGGACTTCGTTTAGTTCTCTTCCATAAGAACTCACCAAGTTCATCCTTTATTGTCGTCTTTATCTTGCCCCAGTCACTTATATTTCGTCTTAGGCATCTGTCCAATGCTTCCTGCACTACCAAACGACAGTCTTCCATAAGTGTCTCTGATTCCCTTACATACACAAATCCTCTTGAAACTATATCAGGACCTGCCACCAACTGATTACTATATTTATCAAGTGTAACAACAATAATCAGCAATCCATTCTGGGATAACAGCTGTCTGTCTCTCAAAACAATATTTCCCACATCTCCAACACCAAGGCCATCTACAAATACTCCCTGTGCCGGGACTTTTCCTACTACGTCAAATGTATCCTCTCCAACTGCAAGCACATCTCCTGTTGTCATAATTTTTACATTTTCCTTAGGTATTCCCATCTCCATCGCAAGCTCGGCATGTCTTTTAAGATGTCTGTATTCACCATGAACAGGAATAGCATATTTTGGTTTCGTAAGCGCATAAATAAGTTTCAGTTCTTCCCGACATGCATGTCCCGATACATGTGTATCCTCAAATATAACATGAGCGCCTTTCATCTCAAGTTCATTTATAACTTTAAATACTGCTTTTTCATTACCCGGTATAGGATGTGAACTGAATATGACAACATCTCCCGGCTTAATGGCAACCTTATTATGAATTGAAGCAGCAATTCGCGAAAGTGCTGCCATATTTTCTCCCTGACTTCCCGTTGTAATAAGAACTACCTTTTCATCAGGGTAATTCTTCATCTCACTTATATCTATAAGTGTATGGTCAGGTATGTTAAGATATCCGAGTTCCGAAGCAGTGCTGATTATATTCACCATACTTCTTCCCTCTATAACAACCTTTCTTCCATATTTATATGCGGAATTAATAATCTGTTGTACCCTGTCCACATTTGAAGCAAATGTAGCTATTATAATCCTATGATTTTGATTATCATTAAACAAATTATCAATAGTTCTGCCCACTGTTTTCTCAGATTGTGTAAATCCTTCTTTATCAGCATTCGTAGAATCTGCCATAAGTGCCAGAACGCCCTTCTTGCCAAGCTCTGCAAATCTCTGCAGGTCAATCATACCACCAAATACAGGTGTATAATCAATCTTGAAATCTCCTGTATGAATCAGTAATCCTGCCGGCGAATATA
>JBJEMQ010000440.1:0-4040 GCA_051879755.1 Coprococcus sp.
CTTTTCACCATCAGCATAAAACAGTAATGCAATATTTGCTGATCTGTTTGGATCGTACTCTATAGCATTTACTGTTGCTGGAATACCATCTTTATCATTTCTCTTAAAATCTATTATTCTGTACTTTCTCTTTGCGCCACCGCCATGATGTCTAACTGTTATCTTTCCCTGATTATTACGACCTGCAGTCTTGCTTGTTGAAACAACAAGTGATTTCTCAGGAGTTGTCTTTGTGATTTCTGCAAAATCAAGACCAGTCATATTTCTTCTGGAAGGTGTATATGGGTTATATGTCTTAATTCCCATTTTAATTCTCCTTTCGGTTCAATTTATTATCACGCTTTGATTGCGTATACTGTTACTTTGTTCTTAGTCCGGGCAGCATCTGTTTAAACGCAATTCGTGTTTAACTATAATCTGCCGCTAACTAAGTTTCTGTATTCTAGAGACCTTCAAAAATCTCTATATCCTTGCTGTCTGCTGTTAACTGCACAATAGCTTTCTTGTATTTAGCCGTGTTACCAACTGTAGCGCCACGTCTCTTAACCTTGCCATCATTATTTATTGTGTTAACCTTTGCAACCTTTGTTCCTTCGAACATTTTCTCTACAGCATCTTTAACCTGTGACTTATTTGCATCCGGGTGAACAAGAAATGTATATTTCTTCTCAGCCATAGCATTCATACTTTTTTCTGTAATTACCGGTTTAAGTATAACGTCATAATATTTAATATCTGCCATTATGCGTACACCTCCTCTATTGCTGCAACAGCATCCTTTGTAAGAACAAGCTTCTCATACTTGAGAATATCATAAACACTAAGTGAATTAACCATTGTTGTCTTAACTGTTGGGATGTTGTTTGCTGAAAGAATAACATTATTATTCTTATCCTTTGTTACTACAAGTGACTTAGGAGCTGAAAGCTTTGCAAGTATCTTTGCAAATACGCTTGTCTTAATCTCCTCCATCTCTAATTTATCAACAACAACCAACTTATTTTCAGCAAGCTTAACTGAAAGAGCTGACTTCATAGCAAGCTGTTTTTCCTTCTTATTCATCTTAACTGAATAATCTCTTGGCTTTGGTGCAAATACAACACCACCACCTGTCCACTGTGGAGATCTTGTTGAACCCTGTCTTGCATGACCGGTTCCCTTCTGTCTCCATGGCTTTCTTCCACCACCGGAAACTTCAGAACGTGTTTTAGCACTCTGTGTTCCCTGACGGCTGTTAGCCAACTGGCCAACTACAGCCATATGCATTAAATGCTCATTTATTTCAACACCGAATACTGAATCGTTAAGCTCTAATGTCTCAACTTCTTTTCCTTCGATGTCATAAACCTTAACTGATGCCATTTCTGTATCTCCTTTCCAAAGTCCTACTTACCAGACTTTACTGTTTCCTTAAGCATAACCAATGACTTCTTTGGCCCCGGAACTGCACCCTTAACCAAAATAACATCATTTTCAACATCTATCTTAACTATCTCAAGGTTCTGGATTGTAACTCTTACATTACCCATATGTCCAGGCATCTTCTTACCTTTGAATACTCTACCCGGAGTTGTTGCAGAACCATTTGAACCTGCATGTCTATGGTACTTTGAACCATGACCTGAAGGACCTGACTTCAAACCGTGTCTCTTAAGACCGCCTGCATAGCCTTTACCTTTTGACTTAGCAGTAACATCGATCTTATCGCCGGCAGCAAAGATGTCTGCCTTAATCTCAGCACCAAGCTCATACTCTGAACTATTCTCAAGTCTGAACTCTCTGTAGAAAGCCTTTGGAGTTGTTCCAGCCTTCTTTGCATGTCCTACTTCTGCCTTACCAGCACCATGAGGATTTCTGATAACTTTCTTTCCTGAAACGTCCTTAGTTGTAACTCTTTCTTTCTTTTCGCCGAATCCTACCTGAATTGCCTCGTAACCGTCATTTTCAACTGTTTTAACCTGGGTTACAACGCATGGACCAGCCTGTAATACTGTAACTGGTGTCAGTACACCATTCTCGTCGAAAATCTGTGTCATTCCGACCTTTGTTGCTAAAATAGCTTTCTTCATTTTCTTTCCTCCTAATTAATTCACAGCGGATTGCTTATGCAATCATACTAAATTACATCCGAAGATGCATTAGGTACTGTCATATAAATATTGTAGTGATTTTTTTAAATTAGTTCACTTCTAATTATTTCATCTTAACGTCGATGTAAACACCAGCAGATAAGTCAATCTTCTGTAATGCATCAATTGTCTTCTGTGTTGGAGCAATTACATCGATTAATCTCTTATGAGTTCTCTGCTCGAACTGTTCTCTTGAATCCTTATACTTATGAACAGCTCTTAAGATTGTGATTTTCTCTACCTTAGTTGGCATTGGAACTGGTCCGCTGACTTTAGCACCTGTCTTCTTAACAGTATCGATGATCTGTCCTGCAGCCTGATCGATAAGCTTGTGGTCATATGCCTTAAGTGTAATTCTCATAATCTGATTTGCCATAAAAAAAGCCGCCTCCTTTTCGCACTTAATCTTAGTACAACAAGTGGTGACTGCACACTCTCCCGTGTGTGTCCTGTTATTAATCAAGGAGCAAACACGTCGTTTCTGCCCTCAGGCAGACAGTTTTGGTACAGTGACTTGTCGTCAGTTATTGTTAATTGACATTCGCTCCACGAAAAACCTACGCAAAATACGTAGCAACCTCCGCTTCACCGCTATCATGTCACAGCAAAACTGATTATATACCAGTATTTTCAGTATTGCAAGCATTTTTTTATTTTTTCTAAATTAAACATTTATTAATATGGCATCTGACTGCTCCCACGGGTAAGCCCGTGGGTTTTCGCCGCAAATTTATAACAATATTCTATAAAAAACTGCTATATTAAACTACCTGTTTCTCTCCATAAAAATTCCTTATGTACCGGCTGCCGCTTCAAATCACTCTATTTTAATTTAAATGTCTGCTTCATTTTCACGCCTTTATTTCCAGCTATCTCCAGCTTGGCAAAACTTAATATAAATGCATATTCTGAGTTATATCCATAACTTGATGTTGAAAAATCTTTGAAATTACTCTGTAAAGCATCAAAGAGTTCCTGCATATCCTCAATCTCATTATTTTTTTCTGCCATATATTTGTATATGAAATTTTCTATTTCTTCTCTGCTCTCCTGAAGCTTTATATATATTGTCCCATTTTTATCAATAAATTCTATCCCGGATACAGAATTTCTCAAAAAGGTTTCAAAATGTGTATATCCATAATTTCTCGGATCAAATTCGGGATATTTCTGGATAATATTCTTATATAACGTTCCTGCTGATACTGTCGTTCCCATCCCCTTATAATAAGAGATTATCTTCTTCATCTCAACAGCAATATCTGCTTCGGAAGTAATACCGCTGCATTTCTCATCTTCATTGTTTAGTATTTCAAGATATTTAAAACATCCACTATCTCTGACAAATGATGCTGACGCATTTTTATCACTAATCAAAAGTGTTTTTACGCCTTTACCTCTTACTTCTTTTACTGCAGGCATTATATACTCATCAAGTGTCGCAACCAACAATAGCTCTGCCATACCTGTTTCAGCCACTTTTATCATATCCACCAGCATCTCAGCAGGCACCCGGTCATTGTATGCCAAACCTGTTTCTTCTATATATATAGTATACTTAGATAATATATCCCTGTATTCTTCTTTCTCATACAGCTTTCCATATGCACGTTTTAAAATAATCTCACCTATTCCGGAAGCCTCTTCATATATCACAGGTATATATCTGCTGTCAATTGTATTTGCATCTATAAAAACAGCAACTCTCATCAAACCCCCACTTTCTATTTATAACACTTTCTCTTGCTCTTCTTTTCTTTCAGTTATAAGTTTCATAAGCGTCTGCGTTATACCAAACTCCTGACAAATTGCAACAGCCTCGTCAAATGACTTTTTCCTTTTCTCTGATGGTATATTCTTCTTTACTGAACGAATTAATATGTTTTTTGGAGAATGTTCTATATTAATAAA
>JBJEMQ010000441.1:0-4032 GCA_051879755.1 Coprococcus sp.
ACAAGACTACTGTCTATAATCATATATACATGCTGATTTGTCAAGTCTACTTCTATATAATCATGTCCTATGTCGTCATCAGAATTATATGATGCGCCCTCCTGAAGAAATACAGGTGTATGCTCACAAGTTTTTCCCTGACTAAGCAAGTCACCAAGAGCAGACACTTCAGCATCTATATCTATGGCCCAGCCATATTCTGAGCCAAGCACTTCTACATAATTACCTTTATATGTTTTAAATTTTCTAACCGTACCTATTGTATCATATTTCTCCGATAAGTCCAGCACATATTTTTGGATATTTTCTTCATCAAAACGCCATCCATTCTTATAATATATCCATTCTCCAAATGTATCTGCATCAAGATCAAAGGTTATTTCATCAATTTTATAATGAATAACCATATCAAGATATTTGTTAAGACTCTCTACCCTGTTCGCTATTTCTTCACTATCTGATTTTATTTTGGCTGTTTTGTAGCATTCACTATCTGATAAATCTACAGATGAAACATTAGCATCAAGTGCTGTCATTATGTCTGTAAGCATAATATCATAATCAATCATTGTACCCGGAGTTTCTTCTACTATAACAGCCTCACCATTCTCAACAGTTACATAAGCATCCTGCGGGCGTTCCATATGAGCCTTATCAAGACAGTCAAAATCTTTTACTAATTCTTCCAACAATTCTTTATCATAGGATACTTTATATTTCAAATTATAATCCTTAACGCCACTTATATAAATCGGCCACAACAGTCCATTCTGTTTATGCTTTATATCTATTTCAGAAATATCTGATGTCATCGTCAGATTAATATCTGACCTATTTATAACATATTCATCTCCGCCACGCACATAAATAAGGAGCTTATACTCATCTTGATAATTTTGCAGCATCTGTTCTACATAATCTACAGACTTAAATGACACGTCCACACCGTTAATTATGGTATTCTTATTAAAATGAAACATAAACCATACAGCAATACTAAAATATGCAACTATAGCAACTCCAAATATACCAATACCTGTCACAGCACAAATCTTTTTTATTACATGCTTTCTATTCTTCTTTTTCGCATATTCTTCAAAAAGGCTACTGTCTACATATACATCCAAATCACCTTCTAATGCTATTGTTGCAGCAGACTCAGCAATCTCCGGCTCATCGGTTTCTTTACCTTCTGCATCCGCTTTCTCCGGCTCTCCGGTTTCTTCACCTTCCGCATCCGCTTTCTCCGGCTCATCGGTTTCTTCACCTTCTGCATCTGCTTTCTCCGGCTCTCCGGTTTCTTCACCTTCCGCATCCGCTTTCTCCGGCTCTCCGGTTTCTTCACCTTCCGCATCCGCTTTCTCCGGCTCATATACTAATTCTTCAGTCTCACGTTCGCAGACTTCGGATTCAATACATTTTTCTGACTCGCTGTCAATATTTTTATTTTCCTGTTTATCCGTAAGATTATCTGTATCGTCACTCATTGTTTCACCTATCTAACAATTTTATCCTTTGATTATATGTTATCAACTATAAGTTGATAACCAGCAAATATTGCTTACTTTAAATATAAATATATTTGCATATAATTACAACTATTATTTGTCAGGTTTGATAGTTATATATGATATTTCCGGTTTGTTGTTTACCCTAAACTTTAAAGTATGACTACCAAGTCCTCTGCTTACAATCATTTTATTATCTTTGTTTATTGTATATATTCCATTATAATATTTTGGAAAAAAACGTACCATCGGCGAAACCATGCCTCCAATTCCCGGAATAATTATCATTCCACCATGCACATGTCCCGACAGCGACAAATCAGCTCCCCACTTGGCATACTCTTCAAAATAATCAGGATTATGTGCTAACAGTATATTATAATGGCAATTATTAATTGGCTCAAATAATCCCTTTAGATAAGAATCATTCATGGGCAGTTTTTTAAATCTCTGATAATATGCTCTATCCATATCAAGACCATATATATTTATATTGTATCTATCCAGATATATATTATCATTAATAAGCCAATTTACTTTATCTTTTGTTTTGTTATAAAGCTGCTCCCACATATCTCCATATTGCTCCGGATGCATGGAGCATCTAAGTTCATGATTACCTTTTGATATATATACATCATATTTATTCCCTAATATATTAAGTAGTTTTATAGCAATATCAGTTGAGCAGTCCTTTTTCCCTATAATAAAATCACCTGCTATCAAAACTATATCAGGATGTAATTCATCAATTTTTTTTATAAGCTCATAATTTTCCCCACCATATTCTGAATTATGCAAATCTGACAGCATTACGGCTGTCATTTTCTTAGTAATTTTGTTTGAACAAATTACATATTCAGATACTGACAGCATTCTATTCTCTCGATAACTCTCAACAAATACAAATATTGCCATCAAACATATAAATATCAATATTCCTATCAACAAGTATCTCAAATCATTCTCCCCACTCAATAATATTTTATAGAGTCAATATTAGTAAACTGATATATCCAATATTTATAAATGCAATTTTAATAATCTGTTCTGACAAAAACAGCTATATATGTCATTTACCGGATATCTTATAACATTTAAAATGCATACTAAGGACCTTTTTCATACTAAGTCCGAATGTCAGTTTTCTCACATCCTCATCTGCATATATATCAACCGCACCTAAACTTCTTCCATTTATACTATATTTTACACATCCCAGCACATCATCCTTATTAATGGGCGCTGCCAGTTCACCGTAGACTACTATTTCTTTTTTTATATTATCAACAGATTCTCCGCTTAATAAAATACCGGAAAAACTGTCAGCAGATTTTATTCTAACACATTTTTTCTCTCCCTTGTCTATTTTTAAGAAATCTTCAGATAGTATATCCGGATCATTATATATAGAACATACCGAAAAACCATAATCAAGAAGTCTTCCAGCCTCACTGTTTCTTATTTCTTTTGTCTCTGCGCCCATAATTACTGCAATCAGATTGATACCATTTCTTGAAGCCGTTGCAGACATACAATATTTTGCTGAATTAGTAAAACCAGTTTTAAGTCCTGTCGCACCTGTATACTGCTTTAGAAATTTGTTAGTATTTGCAAGATCAAATTGGGATTCCCCGCGGGCAGTTTTATGTATAATAGAATCCATCCATATGCAGGAATAATCGAATATTTCAGGATGATTGACTGTAAGCTCTCTTGACATAATTGATATATCTCTGGCTGTTGTTTCATGTCCATCTGCATCCAGACCACAAGCATTCTCAAAATGAGTATTATCCATACCCAGTTCTTTAGCTCTCTCATTCATTTTATTTACAAATGCTTCCTCGCTTCCGGCAGTATACTCTCCCATTGCAACGGCTGCATCATTTCCTGATGCTATGATAATACACTTTATCATATCCTCCACGGTCTGAGTCTCACCGGCCTCAAAAAAACATTGCGAGCCCCCCATAGATGCTGCATGTTCACTAATTGTTACAACATCGTCAAGACCATATTGTCCGGATGAAATAGATTCAAATACAAGCAAAAGTGTCATAATCTTTGTGACAGATGCAGGTTTCATCTTCTCATCCGGATTTTTCTCATACAAAACTGTTCCCGTAGTTGCCTCTATTAAAATACATGATGGTGATTGCAAATCAGGCATAGGATCAGCAGATGCTGCTTTCGCTGCAACAGAAGATGACATAGAAATTGTCCCTGAAATTCCTGTAAAAAGCATAATAATTGCCATAATAAATCCTATTAATCCATGGTACAAGCTCTTTCTTTTTACATTTTCCTTTCTAATTTTCATTTTGTCTCCAAGGATTTTATTAGTATATGTATATTTCTCCCTTTAATCAAATATACTTTACTCTTTCATTATTTTTCGGTTTTTGATATAATAACGTAGTTAAAGCTTGAATTTGGTTAAATATTAAATAAAACAAAGGAGACAGTAACATGAGTATGAAATTAATTAAAAGAGTTCCTACAGGCGAAGAAATTAAAGAAC
>JBJEMQ010000442.1:0-4026 GCA_051879755.1 Coprococcus sp.
TGCATTTTCAAGCATCCATACTTCATTTCCAACTGCCATGGCCAGAGCACCGCCACTTCCACCTTCACCTATAAGAATAGCAAGAACCGGTACCTTGAGTGCTGACATCTCATACAAATTACGGGCAATCGCTTCACCCATTCCACGCTCTTCTGCTTCAAGTCCACAAAACGCACCAGGTGTATTTACAAATGTAATAATAGGTCTTCCAAACTTTTCAGCCTGTTTCATAAGTCTTAATGCTTTTCTATATCCGTCAGGAAGCGGCATACCAAAGTTACGTTCCATACACTCTGTACTGTTTGCTCCTTTAATCTGTGAAATAACAGTTACAGGCTGACCGTCTATATGACCTATACCGCCTACAATGGCTCTATCATCATTCATGGTTCTGTCACCATGAAGTTCATAGAAATCATCACATATATATTTAACATAATCCATGCCTGAAGGTCTGCTCATCTGACGTGCACCTTTAAGCTTCTCCCATGGAGTCTTTGGTTCATCAGACGTAAGACGTTCTTTAAGTACTTCACTGATATCAAACTTATCGTCTTCTGTCTTATTGAAATTCGCATATCCCTTTGCAGATTTATGTGTAACTATCAGATTATACATAGTTTCCTTTAATTTATCCCTTGTTACTATGCCATCTATGATACCATGCTCTACAAGAAATTCTGCTCTCTGGAAACCTTCAGGAAGCTCCTGTCCTATAGTCTGCTTTATAACTCTCGGTCCTGCAAATCCGATAAGCGCATCAGGCTCTCCCAGTATAATATCACCAAGCATTGCAAAGCTGGCTGTTACACCACCGGTAGTTGGATCTGTAAGTATAGGTACATATAAAAGTCCTGCCTCTGAATGTTTCTTAAGTGCTGCTGATGTCTTCGCCATCTGCATAAGTGAGATAATTCCTTCCTGCATTCTTGCACCACCTGAGCAACAGAACATGAATATAGGAAGTCTCTCCTCTGTAGCACGCTCAACTGCCCTTGCAATTTTTTCGCCTACTACATAACCCATACTGCTCATCAAAAATCTTGCATCGCATACACCTATTACGCAAGGCTCACCATTTACAAGTGCCTTACCTATGGTAACAGCCTCATTAAGTCCAGTTTTTTCCTGTGCAGCTGCCACCTTCTCCTCATAACCTTCCGTAGCCAGAGGGTTTGACTTAGGCATATCTTCAAACCAAGGCTCAAATGTCCTGGAATCTGTAACCATCTTTATTCTGTTTTTTGTTTTTACACGGAAATATGAGCCACATTCATAGCAGATATATTTTGCCTTAACAACTCTCTGCTTATCGACTTCTTTTCCACACTTTGGACATTTAACTGTCTCAGGCTTTTCTTCTGTCCCATTCTTCTTTGCCATCTCTTCTGCTGCTTTTTTTGCTGCTATCTCCGCATCTTTTGCCTTCTTTTTAATAAATAACATTTCTTACTGCTCCTTATATTTCTGCAAAACAATACATGCATTGTGACCACCAAATCCAAGTGAATTACTTATAGCACAATCAACATCCATTTCATATGGCTCTTTACAGTAATCAAGATCCAGTTCTTCTTCGCTCTCTATAAGACCGCGGGTTTTATGAATATATCCTTCTTCAATAGTCTTTACACATGCGATACACTCAATAGCACCGGCAGCACCAAGCAGGTGTCCTGTCATAGACTTTGTTGAATTAATCTTAATATCATTTGCATGAGCACCAAATGCTTTCTTAATAGCTCTTGTCTCTACCAAATCATTAAGATGAGTACTTGTACCATGAGCATTTATATACTGAACCTCATCAGGAGATATACCTGCATCCTTTACTGCATTTAACATTGCAACAGCCGGTCCTTCACCTGACTCCTCAGGTGCTGTGATATGATAAGCATCACTTGAACAGCCATAGCCTGTAATCTCAGCATATATCTTCGCACCTCTCTTTTTTGCGTGCTCCAACTCTTCCAATATAACTATTCCTGCACCCTCGCCAAGTACAAAACCACTTCTGTCCTTGTCAAATGGTATTGAACATCTGTCAGGATCAGTTGATGACGTAAGTGCAGTAAGTGAATCAAATGTTGAAATACCTACAGGAGTAACCGCTGCCTCTGTGCCACCGGCTACCATTACATCAGCATCACCATACTGTATAGTTCTATATGCTTCACCTATACTGTTTGTTCCCGAAGCACAGGCTGTTACTACATCTATACTCTTACCCTTAAGACCAAACTGAATAGCAACATTTCCGGCTGCTATATTACTAATCATCATAGGTACAACAAACGGACTTACTCTGTTTGGTCCCTTTGTTATTATCTTGTCATATGCACCCTCAATTTCCTGAAGGCTTCCTACACCTGAACCTATACATGTTCCTACGCGATATGGATCCTCTACCGACATATCAAGCTTTGAATCTTCCATAGCTTCCTTTGCTGCCTTAACTGCAAACTGCGTGAATCTTGCCATTCTTCTGGCAGCCTTTGCATCAATATAGTCCTTTGCCACAAAGTCCTTAACCTCACCTACTACTTTACATTTATAGTCGGTTCCGTCAAACTGTGTTATAGGTCCAAAACCGTGTTTTCCTTCTTTAAGCCCATTCCAATAATCCTCAACACTATTTCCTATAGGAGTAATAGCTCCCATTCCTGTAATTACTACTCTCTTTTTCATATCATATCTCCTTGATTATTATCCTTATGTGAATCTGATTATTCACGAAGGTATTATGCCTGCCTCCATAAACGCTTCTGTGTTGTTACTACAACCCAAACGGAGCGTTTATGATTAATATTTCTTTATATAGAAATATCAACATATTTTACATAATTTATTCGCTATCTTCTACCATGACAGGTATAGATATCCATATTTAAGCTTAACATTATAATTATACCCTACTTTATCCTCTTTTGGAAAGGATTGTTTTACTTTTTTTTATAAAAAAACTATTAAAAATCCCGGTTTTTGAGGTCAACTTATAGTTCATACATACCTCACTTTTTACCGGGACTTTAAAATATAAATTTTTTACTTATAAAATAATTAAGAAATATAACTAATATGGATGTAAATATCTTCACTCCCATAGCTGGCAAATGTATTACTGTAACTAACAAAAATATAAGTCCGGTCTCAATAACCAATGTAATAACCCTGCTTATGTAGAACTGAATCAGCTGAATAACATACTCCTTTATATTCTGGGTATGTGTATGGAATACTGACTTTCTATTCGTTACAAATGAAACATAGTTATATAGTAACCATGACATAAAGTTCGCATATAACTCATTAATTCCACATTTATTCATGAAAATCCACAAAGAGCCTACATTTACGATTCCGACTAAAATGCCCCACAATACATATATATATATTTCTTTTGGTATTTTCTTAAGTATCTTCATCACATTATCAGATTACTGTAATCTCTCCATATAATCATTTGTAAATAAAAGCATATGAAGTTTCTTTCTGGTATTCACTACAGGCATATATGGCCTGCCCGGCTGTTTAATCTCTTCTATATAATAATCATAACCGCTGGTAATTTTCTCTGATGCAAGATAATGATAATGTCTTCCGGATATTGATATAATACCTGCTGACATATCCCCTTCTACATAACTGCTGTAAAACTTTTCATATAATGCCATATACTTTTTGTATAATGCCCTGTAAAAATTCTCATTACCCAGCATATCAGACAGATTATCATTTCTTATAACTACTTCATTTATTCTTGGTCCATCTAAAGTATTATATGCACCTTCTTCATAATGGTATTTATCACAGAAACCTATATGAAGTTCTGAATTTTCTTCATTTAAGAAAAAGTAGAAATACTCACCCGCATTCTTATAGCTGCTGCCATATGTCTGCTTATCATATTTCATTACTCCAAAAATCTGTCCTTCTTTTTTAATCCACTTAATTCCAAATGCTTTCATTATTTCATTAGTAAATATCATATCAAATTACCTCTTCTATAGATATTTAAATAATCTT